>NZ_JBSFTY010000007.1:0-160829 GCF_053591515.1 Streptomyces sp. NPDC003011 | reverse complement strand
AACGCCCACAAGTCCGGCACCATCAAGGGCCTCACCGCCGACGTCGGCGCCTCCCTCACCTCCGGCGCCCCCATCTGCGAAATCAAGGACTGAGCAGGGCCTTCCCCGGTACGGCATCCAGGTACGGCATCCCGAGGCGCCCGGCGGACTGAACCCCAGTCCGCCGGGCGCCGAACATGACGGCGGGCAGGGTCGTCGAGAGGGCAGCCGACAGGGCGAGCAGGACGCTCCCGACCCTGGCTCCGGGATGTCTTCCGGCCCCGGGACGCGGGGCTCCCTGTGCCAGTGCAGCGGTCCGGCCCGGGGGAGGCCATCCGTCAGTTCTGACGGGGCGCGACATGACGCGGTGCGTCCACCGGGGGAGGTCAGTCCACGAGAAGCCCGGGGTCGCGTCCCCGGCGGCGCGGCAGGGCCGCGGTGTGACCGCGTCCGGTTTGCGGTGCAGGGAGGCGATGTGGCCGCGCCCGGTCGCGAGCGAGAGCCCCATCCGGCGGACGGCCTCGGCGGACGTACGGCCTCGGGCAGCCTCGGCAGACGTACGACCGCAGGTGGCTCGGCAGGCATACGACCGCGGACGGCCTCGGCGGACGTACGGTCGTGCGGTCGCTGGGGAGCTGGCGGAGCGTGCGGTGTTCCTGGTCCGTCACGCCGGGCAGGCGGGCGACAGCGCGGGCGTGGGAGAGGTCGCGGAGCAGGAGCCTCCCGGGTCAGCCCCAGCACCCGCCGCGCGTCCGCGCCGCTGATCCCCGTCCGCCCTCCCCCGACGCCCCTGCGGAGACGGCACGGCGCCACTTTCGCGCGGGGCAGTCCCCCGACGGAGGGAACGGGGAGGCCGCCGGCGCACCGCCGGACACGCGGAGCGCAGCCGTCCCGTCAGCGCCGGCGGAGGTCCGCGACCCGGGTCCGTTCCGTACCGGGAGCCTGCTCACCGTGGACCGTGGCGGTGCGCAACCCCGGCCCTCCGCCGGGGACCTGGCCGCGGCGCGGGCTCGGCAGAGGCACGTCCCGGCGCTGTTGCCGGCGCGCCGGGACCTGATCACCCCCCGGGCTCTCCGACGCCCCGGCCACGGCGATCTGCACCCCCTGGTCGGCGAGGGCCTGCAGCTCGGTGGCGGCACGATCGTCGTGCACGGGCGGCTCGTCCGTCACCAGACGGGTGATCAGGTCGGTCGGCACGGTCTGGAACATGGTGTCGGTGCCGAGCTTGGTGTGGTCGGCGAGGACGACGACCTCGGCTGCGGCCTGCACCAGCGCCCGGTCCACGGACGCCGACAGCATGTTGGACGTGGACAGGCCGCGCTCCGCGGTCAGCCCGCTCCCGGACAGGAAGGCCCGGGAGACCCGCAGCCCTTGCAGGGACTGCTCGGCCCCGCTGCCGACGAGGGCGTAGTTGGAGCCGCGCAGGGTACCGCCGGTCATCACGACCTCCACCCGGTTGGCGTGGGCCAGCGCCTGGGCCACCAGCAGGGAGTTGGTGACGACGGTCAGCCCGGGAACCCGCGCGAGCCGGCGGGCCAGCTCCTGCGTGGTGGTCCCCGCCCCGACCACGATGGCCTCGCCCTCTTCGACGAAGCTCGCGGCGAGATCGGCGATGGCCGTCTTCTCGGCGGTCGCGAGATGGGATTTCTGCGGAAAACCGGACTCTCGCGTAAACCCGCCCGGCAATACCGCACCGCCATGCCGGCGGTCGAGGAGTCCTTCTGCCTCCAGTGCGCGCACGTCCCGCCGTACGGTCACTTCGGAGGTCTGGACGACGCGGGCGAGCTCACGGAGCGACACGGCCCCGTTCGCTCGCACCATTTCGAGGATCAATTGGCGACGTTCTGCAGCGAACACGAAACTGACAGTAACCCCAACGACCGTCTGGTTTCAGCAGTTTGCGCCGAATAACAGAAGATGTTCGCACAGTAGGTCGCGAAGTGGTATAGAGCCAATTCCCCCCGCCTATGCCGCACGCATGCTCGACAACTCCCTGTGACCAGCGGGGAATCGCTTTCGGCCGCCGCGCCGGTCCGCGGACGGCCTCAGCCCCCGTCCTCCGTCTTACGCGTGTGCAGCTGTCGCGCCACCTCGGCGATCGACCCCGAAAGAGAGGGGTAAACGGTGAAAGCGTTCGCGATCTGTTCGACCGTCAGATTGTTGTCGACCGCGATCGAGATGGGGTGGATCAGTTCCGAGGCCTTCGGGGCCACGACGACACCGCCCACCACGATCCCGGTGCCCGGCCGGCAGAAGATCTTGACGAAGCCGTCCCGGATGCCCTGCATCTTGGCGCGCGGATTGCGCAGCAGCGGCAGCTTCACCACCCGGGCGTCGATCTTGCCGCCGTCGACGTCGGACTGGCTGTAGCCGACGGTGGCGATCTCTGGGTCGGTGAAGACGTTGGAGGAGACGGTCTTCAGGTTCAGCGGAGCGACCGCGTCGCCCAGGAAGTGGTACATCGCGATACGTCCCTGCATGGCCGCCACCGAGGCGAGCGCGAAGACGCCGGTCACGTCACCGGCGGCGTACACACCGGGAGCGGTGGTCCGCGACACCTTGTCGGTCCAGATGTGCCCCGACTCCCGCAGCCTGACCCCGGCCTCCTCCAGCCCCATCCCGGCGCTGTTCGGGATGGCGCCGACGGCCATCAGACAGTGCGAGCCGGTGATGACCCGCCCGTCGGCCAGCGTCACCTCGACCCGGTCCCCGACCCGCTTGGCGGACTGGGCCCGGGAACGCGCCATGACGTTCATGCCGCGCCGCCGGAAGACCTCCTCCAGCACGGCGGCCGCGTCCGGGTCCTCACCCGGCAGCACCCGGTCCCGCGACGACACCAGCGTGACCTTCGACCCGAGCGCCTGGTAGGCGCCGGCGAACTCGGCCCCGGTGACACCGGACCCGACCACGATCAGCTCGTCCGGGAGCTCGGTCAGGTCGTACACCTGCGTCCAGTTCAGGATCCGCTCGCCGTCGGGCTGCGCGTCGGGCAGCTCACGGGGGTGCCCGCCGGTGGCGACGAGCACCGCGTCCGCGGTGAGGGTCTCCTCGGTGCCGTCGGCGGCCCGCACCACGACCTTGCGCGACCCGTCGAGCGCCTGCATGCCCTCCAGCCGCCCGCGCCCGCGCAGCACCCGGGCGCCGGCCCGCGTCACGGACGCCGTGATGTCGTGCGACTGCGCCAGCGCCAGCCGCTTCACCCGGCGGTTCACCTTGCCGAGGTCGACCCCCACCACCCGGGCGGCCTGCTCCATCGGCGGGGTGTCGTCGGCGACGATGATCCCCAGTTCCTCGTACGACGAGTCGAAGGTGGTCATCACCTCGGCCGTGGCGATCAGGGTCTTCGACGGCACGCAGTCGGTCAGGACCGACGCACCGCCCAGACCGTCGCAGTCGACGACGGTCACCTCCGCGCCGAGTTGGGCGGCCACCAGGGCCGCCTCGTATCCGCCGGGTCCGCCACCGATGATCACGATCCGAGTCACGTACTCCATTGTCCCGCACGCCTCACCGTGTCACCGCCCCGGGGCCCCACCCGGGCCGCCACGGGTACGTACGGGACCACG
This sequence comes from Streptomyces sp. NPDC003011, assembly GCF_053591515.1. NCBI lineage: Bacteria > Bacillati > Actinomycetota > Actinomycetes > Kitasatosporales > Streptomycetaceae > Streptomyces > Streptomyces sp. NPDC003011. The sequence continues at coordinate 157,284 of NZ_JBSFTY010000007.1, read as the reverse complement.
GAGGCACCGGGCCCGGCTGCCGTACCCTCGACGCATGTCGCTCTACGCCGCGTACGCCGGCAACCTCGACGCGCGGCTGATGAGCCGCCGCGCCCCGCACTCGCCGCTGCGTTCGACGGGCTGGCTGAGCGGCTGGCGGCTGACCTTCGGCGGCGAGCACATGGGCTGGGAGGGCGCCCTGGCGACGGTCGTGGAGGACCCCGGCGCCCAGGTCTTCGTCGCGCTGTACGACCTCGCGCCCCCGGACGAGGACGCGATGGACCGCTGGGAGGGCGTGGGCCTGGACATCTACCGCCGCACCCGCGTGCACATCCAGACCCTGGAGGGCCAGGAGACGGCCTGGACCTACGTGCTCAACGGGTACGAGGGCGGCCTCCCCTCGGCCCGCTACCTGGGCGAGGTCGCCGACGCGGCCGAGTCCGCGGGCGCGCCGCACGACTACGTCATGGAACTCCGCAAGCGCCCCTGCTGAGGTCCTCCTCCGCCGCCTTGGTCGGAAACGACAAGACAACGATCCCCATCCGGTCAGCTCTGCCATCTACGCGCGTAGGCACTGAGCGGCTACCCTCGTCCGCGTGAACGCATCTCTTCTTCCGGACGACATCCAGGGCGATCCCCACGCCGCCGCCGACGCCGCCGCCGCGCGCCTGCGCGAACTCACCGGCGCCGAGACCCACGACGTCGCGCTCGTGATGGGCTCCGGCTGGGCACCCGCCGTGGACGCCCTGGGCGCTCCCGACGCCGAGCTCCAGGTCACCGACCTGCCCGGTTTCCCGCCGCCGGCGGTGGAGGGCCACGGAGGCAAGATCCGCTCGTACACCATCGGCGACAAGCGCGCCCTGGTCTTCCTGGGCCGCACGCACTATTACGAGGGCCGGGGCGTGGCCGCCGTGGCCCACGGAGTACGCACCGCCGTGGCCGCCGGCTGCAAGACGATCATCCTCACCAACGGCTGCGGCGGCCTGCGCGAGGGCATGCGCCCCGGCCAGCCGGTCCTGATCAGCGACCACATCAACCTGACGGCGACCAGCCCCATCGTCGGGGCCAACTTCGTCGACCTCACCGACCTCTACTCGCCGCGCCTGCGCGCCCTGTGCAAGGAGGTCGACCCGACGATGGAGGAGGGCGTCTACGCCCAGTTCCCCGGCCCGCACTACGAGACGCCGGCCGAGGTCCGCATGGCCCGCGTCATCGGCGCGGATCTCGTGGGCATGTCGACGGTCCTGGAGGCCATCGCCGCACGCGAGGCGGGCGCCGAGGTCCTCGGCATCTCCCTGGTGACGAACCTGGCCGCGGGCATGACGGGCGAGCCCCTCAACCACGAGGAGGTCCTCCAGGCGGGCCGCGACAGCGCCACCCGCATGGGCTCCCTGCTGGCCCAGGTCCTGAACCGCCTGTAACCCCCGCGCCCGCCCCTTCCTGACCCGGTGGGACAAGGGCTGACCGCCACGACCTGACTGCGCCGACGCCGACGCCCGTCACCACCCGCCGACGGGAGAAGACGCCCCGCCGCCTTCCGAGCCGCTGGCAGGAATCGGCCGGCCACCGCCCGACCTGACGGACGCGGGGCTGTCACCCATCCGAGACGGCGGGCGGAAGGCCCCCTGCCACCACCCGCCACCACCCGACGCGGCGGGCAGGAAGTGCCCGTCATCTCGACTCCTGTCCCTCCCCGAAGGGACGGGCGGAAGGCCACCCGCCACCGTCCCGCCCGCCGGGCGAGGAGCGACCGCCACCACCCCAGGCGATGGACAGGAGTCGACCCGTCACCACCCGACCCGATCGGCGGAAGGCCACCCGCCACCTCCCGGCCCGCCGGGCGAGGCGGCGGGCGGAAGGGACCCGTCGCCCTCCGTCCGGTCGGCTGCGGGTCGGCTCTCGGCCTCGCTTCCCGGCCGACCGAGTCGGGTGGTGGGTGGGCGAAGGCCTGATGGGGTCTGGGGCTCGGCCCCAGCGGGGTCCGGGGCAGAGCCCCGCGAGGGGTGCGGGGCGCGCAGTCCCCGTCGGGGCCCGGGGGCAGCACCCCCCGGGGACGGGCAGGGTAGGGGCGGCGGGGGCGACGAACCGGCCCCGCACCCACGCCGCACGCCGCACGCCGCACGCCGACAACAACGAACCACAACGAGAGGTTGACCGAACGTGCACGACGATCTCATCGCACGGGCCAACGCATGGCTGGCCGAGGACCCCGACCCGGAAACCCGTGCCGAACTCGCCGGGCTCATCGACTCCGGGGACGTCACCGAGCTCACCGCACGCTTCAGCGGCACCCTCCAGTTCGGCACCGCCGGCCTCCGCGGCGAACTCGGCGCCGGCCCCCTGCGCATGAACCGCTCGGTCGTCATCCGAGCCGCCGCCGGCCTCGCCGCGTACCTCAACGCCAAGGGCCGGCACGACGGCCTCGTCGTCATCGGCTACGACGCCCGCCACAAGTCCGCCGACTTCGCCAGGGACACCGCCGCCGTCATGACCGGCGCCGGCCTCCGCGCGGCCCTGCTCCCGCGCCCCCTCCCCACCCCGGTCCTCGCCTTCGCCATAAGGCACCTCGGCGCGGTCGCCGGCGTGGAGGTCACCGCCAGCCACAACCCGCCCCGGGACAACGGCTACAAGGTGTACCTCGGCGACGGCTCCCAGATCGTGCCCCCGGCGGACGCCGAGATCGCGGCCGAGATCGACGCCGTCACGACCCTCGCCGGCGTCCCCCGCCCCACCACCGGCTGGGACGTCCTCGACGACTCCGTCCTCGACGCGTACCTGGCCCGCACGGACGCCGTACTCGCCGAGGGCTCCCCGCGTACGGCCCGGACCGTCTACACGGCGATGCACGGCGTCGGCAAGGACACCCTCCTCGCCGCCTTCGCCCGCGCCGGCTTCCCGGAGCCCGTCCTCGTCGCCGCGCAGGCCGAGCCCGACCCGGACTTCCCCACCGTCGCCTTCCCCAACCCGGAGGAGCCCGGCGCGATGGATCTCGCCTTCGCGACGGCCCGCGAGACGGACCCGGACCTGATCATCGCCAACGACCCGGACGCGGACCGCTGCGCGGTGGCGGTCAGGAATCCCCGGGGCGGCGGGGAAGGCGCAGAGGGCGGAGACGGCGGGGACTGGCGCATGCTCCGGGGCGACGAGGTCGGCGCCCTGCTCGCCACCCACCTGGTGAACCGCGGAGCCCAGGGCACCTTCGCCGAGTCCATCGTCTCCTCCTCCCTCCTCGGCCGTATCGCCGAGAAGGCGGGCCTCCCCCACGAGGAGACCCTCACCGGCTTCAAGTGGATCGCCCGCGTGGAGGGCCTGCGCTACGGCTACGAGGAGGCCCTCGGCTACTGCGTGGACCCCGACGGCGTACGCGACAAGGACGGCATCACGGCCGCCCTCCTGATCACCGAACTCGCCTCGGTCCTCAAGGCGGAGAACCGCACCCTGCTCGACCTGCTGGACGACCTCGCGGTCGAGCACGGCCTGCACGCCACCGACCAGCTCTCGGTCCGCGTCGAGGACCTCTCCGTGATCACCGACGCGATGCGGCGCCTGCGCGAGCACCCCCCGACCCGGCTCGCGGGCCTGCCCGTCACCCGCGCCGACGACCTCACCCGGGGCACCGACCGGCTCCCGCCCACCGACGGCCTGCGCTACACCCTCGACGGCGCCCGGGTCATCGTCCGCCCCAGCGGCACGGAGCCGAAGCTGAAGTGCTACCTGGAGGTGGTCGTCCCGGTCGCGACGCACGCCGGTCTTCCCGCGGCCCACGCGAAGGCGGCGGACCTGCTGACGACGATCAAGCGGGACCTGTCGACAGCGGCGGGCATCTGACCCGTACGGACCCGCGCGCGGACCCGATCACGACCCGCGCGCGGACCCGTCACTTCCCGCACCCGCACCCGCACCCGCACGACACGCCCGGCCCGGCCCCCGGCCACCCCGGGGGCCCGGAGCCGCCGCCGGGACCGCTCAGCGACCGCTCAGCCCACCACCAGCAGGATCCCCAGCAGCACCGCCCCGGCCACCGCCGGCGCCACGATCTCGTAGGCCCACCGCACCACGACCTCGCCCTGCGCCGACGGCGCCGCCCCCCGAGCCTCCAGCACCTCCCGCAGGTGGTCCATGACCTGGTCGCTCTCCGCCCGCACGGGCCCGTCCGGCAGCGCCCCGCGTCCGCCGGACAGTCCACCGAACCCTCCGCGCCCACCACCGGGCCCGCCACCGCCCCGGGACCCCGACAGCCCGCCGCCCGGGACGCCGCCCTGCGCCTTCCTCCGGGCCTCTCGCCGGGTGGCCTTGTTGCGCGCCCGCAGCGAGACCGGCAGGGCCCACAGCTGGAACTTCCCGCCGGCCCGGGTGACGGCCTCGTTCGAGTAGCCGGAGCGCAGGGCCGCGATCTGCCCCCAGGGCAGGACGATGTCGCGGAACGGGTTGCGGACCCGCAGCCGGTCCTCGCCCACGTACACCGCGGGCCGCAGCGTGAAGGCGGTCACCAGCGGGACCACGAGCAGCAGGACCGCCAGGGCCCGCCAGGGCGTCCTGCCCTCCCCGGCGACGATCGCGTCGATGCCGAGCCAGCCGGCGATGCCGAGCAGCAGCACGCCACCGGCGATGCCCGCGGCGGACCGGTGCGCCTGGTCCTTGGGCTCGGGGACCGACGGCTGCGGCGCGGGTGACTGGGGGTCCGGGGTCGTCATGGCCCCGATTCTGCCCGACGTCCGCCCGGCGCTCCCACCTGGTGCCGCCCCACCTGGCGGGCACGGGACGAGCACCGGATACGTACGCCGGGCTGTACAGCCGCTACGCGCGTAGATATGCTCGTCTGGTGACCATGCCCACTGCTGCTCCTCACTCCCCCAGCGCTGGACGCGCGAGCGGCGCCCCCATCGCCGACGTCACCGCGTCCGACAGCACGCTGCGCCGCTTCCTGCACGGGCTGCCCGGCGTCGACACGGTCGGCCTGGAAGCGCGCGCCGCCTCGCTCGGCACCCGTTCCATCAAGACGACCGCGAAGGCGTACGCGATCGACCTCGCCATCTCGATGGTCGATCTGACGACGCTGGAAGGCGCGGACACCCCGGGCAAGGTCCGGGCGCTCGGCGCGAAGGCGGTCCGCCCCGACCCGACGGACCGGACGGCCCCCGCGACCGCGGCCGTCTGCGTCTACCCCGACATGGTGGCCACCGCCAAGCAGGCCGTCGCCGGCTCCGCGGTGAAGGTCGCCTCGGTGGCCACCGCCTTCCCGGCCGGCCGGGCCGCGCTCGACGTGAAGCTGGCGGACGTCCGCGAGGCCGTCGCGGCCGGCGCCGACGAGATCGACATGGTCATCGACCGCGGGGCATTCCTCGCGGGCCACTACCTGAAGGTGTACGACGAGATCGCCGCCGTGAAGGAGACCTGCGGGGCGGACGCCCGCCTGAAGGTCATCTTCGAGACGGGCGAGCTGTCGACGTACGACAACATCCGCCGCGCGAGCTGGCTCGCCATGCTGGCCGGGGCGGACTTCATCAAGACGTCGACCGGCAAGGTGGCGGTGAACGCCACGCCCGCGAACACCCTGCTCATGCTGGAGGCCGTCCGCGACTTCCGCGCGCAGACCGGGGTTCAGGTCGGCGTGAAGCCGGCCGGCGGCATCCGTACGACGAAGGACGCGATCAAGTTCCTCGTCCTGGTCAACGAGACCGTGGGCGAGGACTGGCTGGACAACCACTGGTTCCGCTTCGGCGCCTCCTCGCTCCTGAACGACCTGCTGATGCAGCGCCAGAAGCTGGCCACCGGCCGCTACTCCGGCCCCGACTACGTGACGGTGGACTGATCACCATGACCACGGACCACATGAACAAGCGGTCATCCGCATTCGAGTACGCCCCGGCGCCGGAGTCCCGCTCGGTCGTCGACATCGCGCCCTCCTACGGCCTGTTCATCGACGGCGAGTTCACCGAGGCGGCCGACGGCAGGGTCTTCAAGACGGTCTCCCCCTCGACCGAGGAGGTCCTCTCCGAGGTCGCCCAGGCCGGCGCCGAGGACGTCGAACGCGCGGTCGCGGCGGCCCGCAGGGCCTTCGGGACGTGGTCGGCGCTGCCCGGCTCGGAGCGCGCGAAGTACCTGTTCCGCATCGCCCGGATCATCCAGGAGCGCAGCCGCGAGCTGGCCGTCCTGGAGACCCTCGACAACGGCAAGCCCATCCGGGAGACGCGCGACGCCGACCTTCCCCTGGTCGCCGCGCACTTCTTCTACTACGCGGGCTGGGCCGACAAGCTCGACCACGCGGGCTTCGGCGCGAACCCGCGGCCGCTGGGCGTGGCGGGCCAGGTCATCCCCTGGAACTTCCCCCTGCTGATGCTGGCGTGGAAGATCGCCCCGGCGCTGGCCACGGGCAACACGGTCGTCCTGAAGCCCGCCGAGACGACCCCCCTGTCCGCCCTGTTCTTCGCGGACATCTGCCGCCAGGCCGACCTGCCCAAGGGCGTCGTCAACATCCTTCCCGGCTACGGCGACACGGGCGCCGCGCTCGTCGCCCACCCGGACGTGAACAAGGTCGCCTTCACCGGCTCCACGGCCGTCGGCAAGGAGATCGCGCGCACGGTCGCGGGCTCCCGCAAGAAGCTCACCCTGGAGCTGGGCGGCAAGGGCGCCAACATCGTCTTCGACGACGCCCCGATCGACCAGGCCGTCGAGGGCATCGTGACCGGCATCTTCTTCAACCAGGGCCAGGTCTGCTGCGCGGGCAGCCGTCTGCTGGTCCAGGAGTCGATCCACGACGAGCTGCTGGACTCCCTGAAGCGCAGGCTGTCCACCCTCCGCCTGGGCGATCCGCTGGACAAGAACACGGACATCGGCGCGATCAACTCCGCCGAGCAGCTGTCCCGCATCACCACGCTGGTGGAGCAGGGCGAGGCGGAGGGCGCCGAACGCTGGTCCCCGGCGTGCGACCTGCCGTCCTCCGGCTACTGGTTCGCCCCGACGCTCTTCACGAACGTCACCCAGGCGCACACCGTCGCCCGCGACGAGATCTTCGGCCCGGTGCTGTCGGTCCTCACCTTCCGCACTCCGGACGAGGCGGTCGCGAAGGCCAACAACTCCCCGTACGGCCTCTCGGCGGGGATCTGGACGGAGAAGGGCTCCCGGATCCTGGCCGTCGCGAACAAGCTCCGCGCGGGCGTCGTCTGGTCCAACACGTTCAACAAGTTCGACCCCGCCTCGCCGTTCGGCGGGTACAAGGAGTCGGGCTTCGGCCGCGAGGGCGGCCGTCACGGCCTGGAGGCGTACCTCGATGTCCGATAAGTCCGAACCGCAGCGTCTCAGTGTCTTCAAGACCTACAAGCTGTACGTGGGCGGGAAGTTCCCGCGTTCCGAGAGCGGCCGGGTGTACGAGGTGACAGACCCCAAGGGCAACTGGCTGGCCAACGCGCCCCTGTCCTCCCGCAAGGACGCCCGTGACGCCGTGGTGGCGGCCCGCAAGGCGTTCGGCGGCTGGTCCGGCGCGACCGCCTACAACCGCGGCCAGATCCTCTACCGCGTCGCGGAGATGCTGGAGGGCCGCCGGGCGCAGTTCGTCCGCGAGGTCGCCGACGCCGAGGGCCTGTCGAAGTCCAGGGCCGCCGAGCAGGTGGACGCGGCGATCGACCGCTGGGTCTGGTACGCCGGGTGGACCGACAAGATCGCCCAGGTGGTCGGCGGCGGCAACCCGGTCGCGGGTCCGTTCTTCAACCTGTCCTCCCCCGAGCCGACGGGCGTCGTGACCGTGCTGGCCCCCCAGGAGTCGTCGCTCCTCGGCCTGGTCTCGGTCCTCGCCCCGGTGATCGCCACCGGCAACACGGCGGTCGTGGTCGCGAGCGAGCGGTTCCCGCTGCCGGCCCTGTCGCTGGGCGAGGTGCTGGCCACCTCCGACGTCCCCGGCGGGGTCGTCAACATCCTGACCGGCCGTACGGCGGAGATCGCGGCGCCCCTGGCCGCCCACCAGGACGTCAACGCGATCGACCTGACCGGCGCGGACGACGCGCTGGCGAAGGAACTGGAGATCGCGGCGGCCGACAACCTCAAGCGCGTCCTTCGTCCACAGCCTGTGGACTGGGCCCGGACGCCGGGCATCGACCGCATGACGGCGTTCCTGGAGACGAAGACGGTCTGGCACCCGACGGGTTCGCTGGGCGCGTCGGGCTCGTCGTACTGAGCCTGCCCCTCATACCGGAGAGCCGCGCCTCCCCTCCGTCCGGGGAAGACGCGGCTCTTCGCCGTTTCGCCGCGGTCAGCCGCCCAGCAGCCCCGCCGCCTCACCGATCACCGGCATGCTGCCGATCGACTGCGCCTGCGCGACCGGCTGGGTCAGCGCCGTCGAGGTGAGCGGCTTGAAGCCGGCCAGCTGGGTGCCGACGCCGTTGTCGAGCGGGTCGACGCCGGTGCCGGCCAGCGGGTTGGGCTTGAGGCCGGCGACCGGGCCGGTGACGTAGCCGACCATGCCGGTGAGGGCCTGGAGGCCCGCCTGCGGGTCGATGTTGCCGAACGAGGTGGGGCTGGTGCGCACCCCCGGGACGACCGGCTCGGCGTCCGCGGAGGCCGTCGCCGTACCCGCCCCCAGGGCCACACCGACGGTCGCGAGGGCGACCAGGGCGCGCTGGGCGGTCGGGTTGTGGGGGGACGCGTGTCGGGCCATCGTTTCTGCCACCTTCTCCAGCACAGGGTAATCAGGTCGACACGAAGGGTAGTTGAGATGTGACGCGTGCATCAAAGCCGACCCGCGGGGTCGGCAGGGCGTACGGGATGCGTCAAACTGGTGTCCCGTGAGCATCCTTCCCCCGCCATCCGCCCGTGTCGTGCTGCTCTGCGGCCCCTCCGGCTCCGGCAAGTCCCTCGTCGCCGCCCGCTCCGGGCTTCCCGTGCTGCGCCTCGACGACTTCTACAAGGAGGGCGACGACCCGACGCTGCCGCTGGTGGCCGGGAGCTCCGACATCGACTGGGACCACCCGCACTCGTGGGACGCGGACACCGCCGTCGCCGCGATCCTGGACCTGTGCCGCACGGGCCGTACGCGGGTGCCCGTCTACGACCTCTCGCTGAGCGCCCGTACCGGCGCGGAGTCGGTCGACGTGGGCCGGACCCCGCTGTTCATCGCGGAGGGGATCTTCGCCGCCGAGATCATCACGCGCTGCCGGGAGCTCGGCGTGCTGGCCGACGCGCTGTGCCTGAGCCGCGGCCCGGTCCGCACGTTCCGCCGCCGTTTCCTGCGGGATCTCAGGGAGGGCCGCAAGTCGGTGCCCTTCCTGCTGCGCCGCGGCTGGCGGCTGATGCGCCTGGAGCGCTCGATCGTCGCCCGCCAGAGCGCGCTGGGCGCCCACCGCTGCGACCGGGACGAGGCTTTGGGCCGGCTCGCCGCGGCAGCCGTGGGCCGCCGCCCGGCGGCGGCACCGACGGCCTGAACGAACGGGGCGCCCGCTCCGCCGGACCAACCGGTGTCCTGCGCGCACCCGATGACGTACGAGAACCGCAGCCGTCTGGCCACCGGGGACGGTGACTTCACCGCCGGCGGCCGGCTGGGCACCGCCACGGTCCCGGCGTGCGACGACACCCCGGGCGATGCGCAGGCCGCCGTACCGCAGGGCGGGACTCCCGCGTACGCGGTCGAGGGGTGGATCCCGCCGTCGCCGTCGCGGTCGGCGACACGCCCGCCGAAGCGACCCTCACGAAGGTCCGCTGACCGCACACGAAAGCGGGACTGGACGGACCCCCCGGCCCTCCAGTCCCGCTCCTGGTGCTCCCCCGTGCTTCCCCCGTGCCCCCGCGGGTCCCCCGTACCCCCGTTACCCCCGTGGGTCCCCCCTGTTACCGCTCCCCCGCTACTTGCTTCCCCCCAACCCTCAGGCGACGAGCTCCCCGAAGGCGTTCTCCTCGTCACGGCCGAAGCTGAGGACCTCGTCCTCACGCAGCCGGCGGAGCGACCGCCAGATGCTGGACTTCACCGTGCCGACACTGATGTCGAGGATCTCCGCGATCTCCGGGTCCGTGCGGCCCTCGTAGTAGCGCAGGACCAGCATGGTGCGCTGGAGTTCCGGCAGCCGGGCCAGCGCCTGCCACAGGACCGCGCGCAGTTCGGTGCCGCGCATCGCGTCCGTGTCGCCGGGCGTCTCCGGCAGTTCCTCGGTCGGGTACTCGTTCAGCTTGCGGCGGCGCCACGCGCTGATGTGCAGATTGGTCATGGTGCGGCGGAGGTATCCGCCGACGGCCGCCTTGTCACTGATCCGGTCCCACGCCCGGTACGTCGAGAACAGCGCGCTCTGCAGCAGGTCCTCGGCCTCGAAGCGGTCGCCGGTCAGGTGGTAGGCGGTCGCGTACAGGGAGGCGCGGCGCTCCTGGACGTAGGTGGTGAACTCCACCTCCGACAGCGAACGACGCTCCCCCGAGCCCTCCCCGTACGCGTCTCCCCCGACCGTGCCCATGACGGCCACCGCCGCGGGCTCCCCCGTGTGCGCGTCGACCACCGTCATGTACGCGGTGTGCTGACGCCCGGTGCCGCGAGCGCACCCCCGTCCTGCCCCACGCTCGGACACGCCCGCCCGGGAGGGCCCCCCGTCCGCACCGGACTTCTCGGCCCCCCGGCCCCCGTTCACGTCGTGCAGACGCGTGATCACTGCGCTGGTGCCGTTGCCGTGCAGCGTGTTCATCTCGCGCCCCCCGCCGTGGACTTCCGGTGTTCCGTCTTGCTTCCTTGCCTGTGCCGAGAAGCTTGCCGGGGCCACTTCATCGCCGTGTCCGCCGACTGTCACAGACCTGTCACAGGGCCCTTCCTCGGACGTCGCTGCCGGACGCGGCACAGCACCCCCACAGACAAGAGCGCTATCGGCCCGAAGAAATACAGGGGGAGGCCGTACAAGGACAGGTGTCGCAGCGCGACCCCGCCATGGGCCAGAATGAGCCCGTGCCTTCCCTGTTGCTGATCGAGGACGACGACGCCATCCGTACGGCCCTGGAGCTGTCTCTTACGCGCCAGGGACATCGGGTTGCCACTGCTGCCACCGGCGAGGACGGCCTGAAGCTGCTGCGTGAGCAGCGGCCGGATCTGATCGTGCTGGACGTGATGCTGCCCGGCATCGACGGGTTCGAGGTGTGCCGGCGCATCCGGCGCACCGACCAGCTGCCGATCATCCTGCTGACCGCGCGCAGCGACGACATCGACGTCGTCGTCGGGCTGGAGTCCGGTGCCGACGACTATGTGGTCAAGCCCGTGCAGGGGCGGGTGCTGGACGCCCGGATCCGGGCCGTGCTGCGGCGCGGCGAACGGGAGGCGAACGACGCGGCCACCTTCGGCTCGCTGGTCATCGACCGTGCGGCCATGACCGTGACCAAGAACGGCGAGGACCTCCAGCTCACCCCGACCGAGCTGCGGCTGCTGCTCGAACTGAGCCGGCGGCCGGGCCAGGCGCTGTCGCGGCAGCAGTTGCTGCGCCTGGTGTGGGAGCACGACTACCTGGGCGACTCGCGGCTGGTGGACGCCTGTGTGCAGCGCCTGCGCGCCAAGGTCGAGGACGTGCCGTCGTCCCCGACGCTGATCCGTACCGTGCGGGGTGTCGGTTACCGGCTGGACAGTCCTCAGTGACCCGAGCGGGGGGCGGGATCCGCGGCTGGGCCGCGGATCGTCGGGGAGTGTGGTCGAAGCTTCGGTTCACCAGTCTGCGGCTGCGGCTGGTCGTCGTGTTCGGGCTGGTGGCGCTGACCGCCGCGGTGTCCGCGTCCGGGATCGCCTACTGGCTCAACCGTGAGGCCGTGCTCACCCGTACCCAGGACGCGGTGCTGCGCGGCTTCGAGCAGGAGATGCAGAACCGGGCGGGCGCGCTGCCGGAGCACCCCTCGCAGGACGAACTGCAGCACACCGCGGGCCAGATGGCCAACAGCAGCCAGCGCTTCAGTGTGGTGCTGGTCGCCCAGGACGCGAGCGGCACGACCGTGTACGGCAACTCCGGCGCCCTGAACGGCTTCACGGTCCAGGACGTGCCGGCGTCGCTGCGCGAGGCGGTGAACAAGCGGCAGTCGGTGAACTCGGCCAACAAGTACCCGTACCACCTGTACTGGCAGCGGGTGGGGATCCACGGTTCCCCGTATCTGGTGGCCGGCACCAAGGTGATCGGTGGCGGGCCGACCGGCTACATGCTCAAGTCGCTGGAGCCGGAGGCGAAGGACCTCAACTCGCTGGCCTGGTCGCTGGGGATCGCCACGGCGCTGGCGCTGGTCGGCTCCGCGCTGCTGGCGCAGGCCGCCGCGACGACCGTGCTGAAGCCGATGCAACGCCTGGGCGTGGCCGCCCGGCGGCTCGGCGAGGGAAGGCTGGACACCCGGCTGCGGGTGTCGGGGACCGACGAACTGGCCGATCTGTCACGGACGTTCAACAACGCGGCCGCGGCGCTGGAGAAACGGGTGGCGGACATGGCGGCCCGGGACGACGCCTCCCGGCGCTTCGTGGCGGACATGTCCCACGAACTCCGGACGCCGCTGACCGCCATCACCGCCGTGACGGAGGTGCTGGAGGACGAGCTGGAGATGGGGTCCGGCAGCGTCGACCCGATGATCGAGCCCGCCGTACGGCTGGTGGTGAGCGAGACCCGGCGGCTGAACGACCTGGTCGAGAACCTCATGGAGGTCACCCGCTTCGACGCGGGCACCGCACGGCTGGTGCTGGACGACGTCGACGTGGTCGACCAGATCACCGCGTGCATCGACGCGCGGGCCTGGCTGGACGCGGTGGAGCTGGACGCCGAGCGCGGCATCCACGCCCGCCTCGACCCGCGCCGCCTGGACGTGATCATGGCCAACCTGATCGGCAACGCGCTCAAGCACGGAGGGTCGCCGGTGCGGGTGGGGGTACGGGAGGCCGACGACAAGGTCGTCATCGAGGTGCGGGACCACGGGCCCGGCATCCCCGAGGACGTCCTGCCGCACGTCTTCGACCGGTTCTACAAGGCCAGCGCCTCCCGGCCGCGTTCCGAGGGCAGCGGCCTGGGCCTGTCCATCGCCCTGGAGAACGCCCACATCCACGGCGGCGAGCTCACCGCCGCCAACTCCGCCGAGGGCGGCGCGGTGTTCACCCTGCGGCTGCCGCGGGACACGTCGGACCTCACGGAGGAGGCCGGCGACGGCGAGAAGGGCAAGGGGGACGCCTGATGAACGGACGACGCCTGCTGGCGCTCCCGGCGCTGGCCGCGCTGCTCACCGGGTGCGGGATCCGGGCCACCGAGGTGCCGACCGACTTCGGGCCCGCGCCTTCTCGGGTGCGCTGCTCGCTGTCCGAGCCGGACGTCTCCACCCGGGCCGCGCGCGGCCTGGCGGTGCAGGTGTTCCTGCTGTGCGGCTCGTCGCTGGTGGCCGTCGACCGGGCGCTGCGCGTGCCGGACGGTACGGCGGACTCCGAGCGGCGCGTGCTGGTGGCCCAGGGGCTGCTGGACGAGCTCGCCGCGACGCCGTCGCGCGCGGAGAAGGAGGCCGGCTACACCACCGACGTGCGCGGCGGCATGACGGTGAGCGCGCCGCGCCCCGCCGACCCGGCGGACGCGCTGCGGCTGAGCAGCCCGCCCGGCGACCTGACCTCCTACGCCCTCGCCCAGCTGGTGTGCACGTTCTCCGACTCGGCGGCGGCGGAGGGCGACGGCTCAGTGGTCCTCGGCGGCCCGGCCGGTGAGCGGCCGCGCCGCTACGAGTGCACGGACGAGGTCCGCACCCGCCCGGGCAGCACCGAGCCGCCGTCGAGCGAGGTGGCGGGCGGCTGACGTACCCCTGTGGCGCACGCCTCATGCACGTACCTGCGGGTGACCCGGAACCGATCGTGCCGGAGGCCGCGTCTAGGGGGGCGTGCAGCGTCAAGGCTCCATCGGCGGCAGCGCCGCGATCAGCGTCCGTGTGGCAGGGGGTGTCCTCCTTGTCGCACATCTCGCGTTCGCCGCCTGGTTGACGCTGCGTCCGCTGGACGTCCCGTGGGTGATGCCCGCCAACTGGCATCCGCTGGCCGGCATCCGGTCCGACCTGGCCCTGGGCCCGGTGGAGGCGAGCCGGCGCATCGCCGGGGGGCTCGCCCTGCTCGCCCCGCTGGGCGTGCTGTTCCCGCTGGCCCACGGCAGGCTCGCGGTCTCCCCGCTCGCCTCGCTCCTGCGGACGACCGCGGCCGGCGCCCTGATCTCGCTGGGCGTCGAACTGCTGCAGACCGGGGTGCCCGGACAGCGCGTCGACGTCGACTCGCTGATCCTGAACACGGTGGGCGTGGCCCTCGCGCACGCGGCGCTCGTCCCGGCGGCCCGCTCCCGCCTCCGCCGCCATAACGAGCGCGCCGACCTGCGCTCCGTCCGCCAGGAGGACCCGTCTCAGGGTCGTACCCCGACGATTCCCAGGGTCGGGATCGCACCGTAGAGCGATGCTTCGTCCCCTTCGTCTGCGTAGCTTTGACATCAGACGAGGCGGTCACTCGGACCGTCTCCGGCAGACGCTCACGAAGGAGCCGCAATGTCCCGCCTCGCCCGCCCCACCAACGGCCGCATGATCGGCGGAGTGTGTGCCGCGCTGGCACGGCGCTTCGGCACCTCCGCGACGACCATGCGCGTCATCTTCCTGGTCTCCTGCCTGCTTCCGGGCCCGCAGTTCCTGCTCTACATCGCGCTGTGGATCCTGTTCCCGTCGGAGGGCAAGGCCGCGCGCACAGCCTGGTGACCGCCTGGCACGTACGCCGGTGGGGCGCACCCCGTGTCCAGGGATGCGCCCCACCGGCGCGTTCCGGGGCGGCGCGGGTCAGCCGATCGGCAGACCGTTCACGGGCAGGCCGTGCGTGGGCAGGCCCTTGCCGATCGGCAGACCGCCGAGCAGACCGGCGACCGGGGCGGTCGGGCCCTCGGCGAGCAGGTTCTCGACGACCGGCTGCACGGCGGTCAGGCCCGAGCCGAGGGCCGGCTGGGCCTGGGAAAGGGCCTCGCCGCCACCCGGCAGCGCCTTGGTGACGTTCTCCGCCGGCAGCGTCTTGGTGACACCGCCCAGCGCCTGCGTGGCGTCCGGGACGGCGGGGGCGGCGTTCGCGGCGCCCGCACCAGAGGCGGCGAAGGCGGCACCGAGGGCGGCGACACCGAGGGTCTTGGCAGCAGACTGCTTCATGAAATGCGTCCTCGAAATGGGGTTACGGAGATGTGAGCGGTCCACGACCGTAATCACAGGAAGGCGCTCGCCGCAAACATCGAAATGCGGACGGGTGGTGAGGACCCGCCCGCATTCCGTACTCCCGCATTTCTGTGGCTCAGCCTTCCGAGGCCACGGAACCGCTGGTGGAAGCCGTTTGCCGGAACAGCCATTCGGACTTCAGCTCGGCATATCCGGGCTTGATGACGTCACTGATCATCCCGAGTCGTTCATCGAAAGGAATGAACGCTGATTTCATCGCATTGACGGAGAACCACTGCATGTCGTCGAGCGTGTAACCGAACGCCTCGACAAGGTGCTCGAATTCCCGGCTCATACTGGTGCCGGACATCAGGCGATTGTCCGTGTTCACGGTCGCCCGGAAGTGCAGGCGGCGCAGCAGCCCGATCGGGTGCTCGGCGTACGAGGATGCCGCCCCGGTCTGGAGATTGGAACTGGGGCACAGCTCCAGCGGGATCCGCTTGTCCCGCACGTAGGAGGCGAGCCGTCCGAGCTTCACCGTGCCGTCCTCGTGGACCTGGATGTCGTCGATGATGCGCACCCCGTGCCCGAGGCGGTCGGCGCCGCACCACTGGAGGGCCTGCCAGATGGACGGCAGTCCGAAGGCCTCGCCGGCGTGGATGGTGAAGTGGTTGTTCTCGCGCTTGAGGTACTCGAAGGCGTCGAGGTGCCGGGTGGGCGGGTAGCCCGCCTCCGCGCCCGCGATGTCGAAGCCGACGACGCCCAGGTCGCGGTAGCGGTTGGCGAGTTCGGCGATCTCCAGGGCGCGGGCCGCGTGCCGCATGGCGGTGAGCAGGGCGCCGACCCGGATCCGGTGACCGTTGGCGCGGGCGAGCCGCTCCCCTTCGCGGAAGCCCTCGTTGACGGCCTCGACGACCTCTTCCAGGCTGAGCCCGCCGCTCAGGTGCTGCTCGGGGGCGTAGCGCACCTCGGCGTACACGACGCCGTCCGCGGCGAGGTCCTCGGCGCACTCGGCGGCGATGCGCACGAGGGCGTCGCGGGTCTGCATCACGCCGACGGTGTGCGAGAAGGTCTCCAAGTACCGCTCCAGGGAACCGGAGTCGGCGGCCTCGCGGAACCAGACGCCGAGCTTGTCCGGATCGGTCTCGGGAAGGTGGGCGTACCCGGTCTCCCGGGCGAGGTCGACGATCGTGCCGGGACGCAGCCCGCCGTCGAGGTGGTCGTGCAGGAGAACCTTGGGCGCCCGGCGGATCTGGTCCGAGCTCGGGGTGTTCCCCATCCGGTCAGTCTGGCTCGTCATCTGCGCACTCTAACTCCTACGCGCGTAGATCGCCCGGTGTACGAATACGTCGATACGTAACGGTGACCGCACGGCCTGGTGGCGTACACCCGCGCTTCTGACACTGTTCTGTCATGGCACAGCAAGCGACGCCGGTTCGTACGGTCCGGCTGGGGCGGGCATTCGGTCCGGAGCCGACGGCGGTGAGCGCAGTGGTCCTGCTGCTCCCGAGCGGCGACGAGGTCTCCCGTCGCAGACCGTCCCCCCTGGTGGCGACCGCGTCCGTCCGGGCGCTGGGGCGCCGGTTCGCCCGCGCGGGCCGCGACGAGGGGCTCGCCACCCACGTCGTCCACTACCGCTACCGCGGCTGGAACGGCGAAGAGGCCCATCTGGCCCACGACGCGACCTGGGCCGTCGAGGAAGTCGTACGGCGTTACGGCGATGTCCCCGTCTGCCTCGCCGGTGTCGACATGGGCGCCCGCGCGGCGCTGCACGCGGGCGGGCACGAGGCCGTCAGCTCCGTGGTGGCGATCGCCCCCTGGCTGCCGGAGGAGGACGTGGCCGCGACCCCCGAACCGGTGAGACAGCTCGCCGGGCGGCGGGTGCTGATCGTGCACGGCACGAACGACGAGCGGACGGATCCGGAGTTGTCGTTCCGGCTGGCGTCCCGGGCGAAGAAGGCGAACCGGGAGGTGTGCCGGTTCGAAGTGCACTCCGACGGACACGGCTTGCACCAGCACCGGGACCAAGTGCACGCGCTGGCCGAGGACTTCGTGATGGGGGCGCTGTTCGGACGGTCCCTGGCACGGCCGGTGGAGGACGCGCTGGCGGCCCCGCCGCCGCTCGGGTTGCGGATGCCGTTGGCCGCGGGGTTCGGCAGGTCGTTGCGGCGGTAGCGCCCGGGGCCTGGGGTCAGGCGCGGGGTGCGGGTGCGGGGTGCGGGTGCGGGGTGCGGGTGCGGGGTGCGGGTGGTGCGCGGCGGGTCGCGCGGTCCTCGCGCACCTTCGGGTGTGCCCTCAGGTGGGCAGCAGGTTGCCGCGCCGGGAGAGCAGGAACTTCTTGAAGGCGGCCACCGGCGGGGTGTCCGGGTGGCCGTCGAGCCAGGCGACGCCGATCTCCCGTGCCGCCCGGGGAGCCGTGACCGTCAGTTCCACCACCCCCGGGCGGGGGACGGCGGGCGGCGGCAGGAGCGCCACGCCGAGCCCCGCCGCCACCAGACCCCGCAACGTCTCCGCCTCCTCGCCCTCGAAGGCGACCCGCGGCCGGAATCCGGCCTCCTGGCACAGGTCGTCGGTGATGCGGCGGAGCCCGTAGCCGGGTTCGAGGGTGACGAACAGTTCGTCGGCGGCCTCGGCGAGACGGATGCGGCGGCGGGCGGCCAGGCGGTGGTCGGCCGGGACGACGAGGCGGAGCTTCTGTTCGTCGAGACGGCGGGCGACCAGGTCGGGGGCGTCGGGGACGGGGGAGGTCAGACAGAGGTCCAGCTCCCCCGACCGCAGGCGTTCGATCATCGCCTCGCCGTAGTTCTGGACGAGGCTGAAGCGGACCCGCGGATGGTCGGCGCGGAAGGCGTGCAGGAGGCCCGGCACGGTCTCGGCGCCCATGGTGTGCAGGAACCCGAAGGCGACCTTGCCGGTGGCCGGGTCGGCGTCCGCGCGGACCTCGTCGGCGGCCCGCCCGATCTCGGCGAGGGCGCGTTCCACGGAGGCGAGGAAGGTGCGGCCGGCGGGAGTGAGGGACACCGTACGGCCGCGGCGGGCGAACAGGTCGACGCCCAGGTCCTGTTCGAGCCGGACCATGGCCCGGGACAGGGTCGACTGCGGGACCTGCATCTCCTGGGCGGCACGGGTGACGTGCTCGACACGGGCCACCCCGGCGAAGTACGCGAGGCGCGGGGCGAGCAGCCTCGGCATGTCCGCCCTGTCTTCTGTCCTGTCTTCTGTGTCACTGGACGGTGACAGACGAGCCTGTGACCTCTGCTGATGCACCATGGGAACGATTATGACGATTCCGTGCATTGGACGGATGATCGGGGGTGTCCGTAGTTTCGAGGCATGTCTCCCGCCAGTACCGGGGCGTCCACCGTCATGGGCGCCGCATCCTCCGCCCCCGTCGCCGACTCCCGTATGACCCCGGGCGGTCCCGGCTACCGCCGGATGAGCCTCGCCCTCTTCCTCGCCGGTGTCGCGACCTTCGCCCTCCTCTACTCCACCCAGGCCCTGCTGCCGCTGATCTCCGGCGACCTCGGCGTGACGGCCAGCGAGGCGAGCTGGACGGTGGCGGCGGCGACCGGCGGGCTGGCGGTCTTCGTCCTGCCGATGAGCGCCCTGTCCGAGCGGTTCGGACGCCGTACGGTCATGACGGCCTCGCTGGCGGTCGCGGTGACCGTCGGACTGCTGGTCCCCTTCGCCCCCTCGCTGACCGCCCTGGTCGCGCTGCGTGCGGTGCAGGGCGCGGCGCTGGCCGGGCTGCCGGCCTCGGCGGCCGCGTATCTCGCGGAGGAGGTCACGCCCAAGGCGCTGGTGACGGCCATCGGCCTGTTCGTCGCGGGCAACAGCGTCGGCGGGATGAGCGGCCGGGTCATCACCGGCTGGGTCGCGCAGGAGTGGGGCTGGCGGGTCGCGGTCGGGGTGATCGGCGCGGTCGCGGTGGCGTGCGCGGTGGCCTTCCGGGCCCTGCTGCCGACGCCGAAGCACTTCGTGGCGGGCTCGCTGCGGCCCCGGATCCTGGCCGGCACGGTCCGCGAGCACCTCGCCGACCCGCTGCTGCGCCGGCTGTACGCGATCGGCGCGCTGTTCATGACGGTGTTCGGCGGCGTGTACACGGTCATCGGGTACCGCCTGACCGAGGCTCCCTTCGGCCTTCCCCAGGGCATCGTCGGCTCGGTCTTCCTGGTCTACCTGGTGGGCACGGTGTCGGCGTCGTCGGCCGGCCGGCTGGTGGGCCGCCTGGGCCGGCGGGGCGCGCTGTACGCGGCGGGCGGTACGACGGCGGCGGGGCTGCTGCTGTCCCTGGCGGACTCGCTCCCGCTGGTCCTGCTGGGCCTGGTCCTGATCACCGGGGGCTTCTTCGCGGGGCACGCGGTCGCGTCGTCGGCGGTCGGCAAGACGGCGACGCGGGGGCGGGCGCAGGCGTCGGCGCTGTACCAGTCGGCGTACTACGTCGGCTCCAGTGCGGGGAGCACGGTCGGGGCGGTGGCGTTCCACGCGGGTGGCTGGGCCGGGACGGTCGGCGTCGGCCTGCTGGCGGTGCTCGGCGTCGTGACGATCACGGTGTTCGGGACGCGGGCGGCCAGGGTCGCGTCCCGGCGGGGGCCGGTGGCGGCGGCGCACTGAGGGTCCCTGAGGGCTGCCGCCCCTGGAATCAGCCCCTCCGGCGCTTGAGGAGCGGGGTCCGGGGCGGAGCCCCGAAGGTCGGGAACGGGAAGGGGCGGCGGGGGCGCGAACATACGGCCCACCCCCTCCCACCTGCCCCTTTCCCCGCTCCCCAGGCCATTGTCAGTGCCCTGCGATAGCTTCCGAAGTGCGAGGCGCGAAGAAGCGCACGACGGAAGGGCCACAGGGGCGGGTGGACGACGATGACCAACGGCACGGCGACGACAGCAGACCTCGACGTCAGACTGGAGAAGCACCGGACGGAGCTGACCGGCTACTGCTACCGCATGCTCGGCTCCTCCTTCGAGGCGGAGGACGCGGTCCAGGACACGATGGTCCGGGCCTGGCGCAGCTACGAGAAGTTCGAGGGCCGCTCCAGTCTCCGCTCCTGGCTCTACCGCATCGCGACGAACGTATGCCTGGACATGCTGAGCGCCGGCAACAAGCGCGCCCGCCCCATGGACCTCACCGAGGCCACTCCCCTCGCCCAGGCCGCCCTCTCCCCCCGCCCGGACCACACCTGGCTGGAGCCCATGCCGGACACCCGCGTGCTGCCGACGACCGAGGACCCGGCGGAGGCGGCCGTCGCCAAGGAGTCCGTACGGCTCGCCTTCATGGCCGCCCTGCAGCAGCTCCCGCCCAAGCAGCGCGCCGTGCTGATCCTGCGCGAGGTGCTGGCCTGGAGGGCGAGCGAGGTCGCCGAGCTGCTCGGCACGTCGGTCGCGTCGGTCAACAGCGCGCTCCAGCGGGCGCGGGCGACACTCGCCGAGCGGGAGGAGCACGGCGCCGACGCGGCCGTGTCCGACCCGCTGGACGAGGTGCAGCAAAAGCTCCTGGACCGCTATGTGGCCGCCTTCGAGGGCTACGACATGACGGCGCTGACGGCGCTGCTGCACGAGGACGCCGTCATGACGATGCCGCCGTTCGACCTGTGGCTGACCGGCCACGAGGACATCACCGGTTTCATGACGACCCTCGGCGCCCCCTGCGCCGGTTCGCGTCTGCTGCCGGTCCAGGTCAACGGCCTGCCCGGGTTCGCCCAGTACAAGCCGGACCCGGAGAAGGGCGGCTTCGTTCCGTGGGCGGTGCAGGTCCTGGAGATCTCACAGGGCCGGATCACCGGGTTCCACTGCTTCCTCGACACCCAGCGCTGGTTCCCGCTGTTCGGGCTGCCCCTCCACCTCGAAGCGGAGACCGACCAGGTCGAGGAGGGCGTGTAGCGCGGGGGCGGGGTCACGCAGCCGGATCCGGGCCCCGGCCCGCCGGGCGGTGAGCTCCAGCCGCGCCAGCAGGTCGACGGCTCCCAGGCCCGGCGGCCCGAGCCCCGCGACGTCGCACACCACGGTCCGGGCGCCGGTGGCCTCCAGCAGCGTCCGCGCGTCGTCGCACAGTCCGGTCACCTCGTCCCGGGTGACGGGACCGGTCAGTACGAGTACAGCGGGTGTCATGGCGTCCACGAGCGGTAGACCGGGCGGGCGGGCGCAACTCATCGCGGCCGGCGGGTTCCGCCTCCGCCCACGGGCCGTCACGGCGGTCCACCGACCGGGATCACATTGACCCGCGGCCCTCCTTCCCCGGAGGGTTGCCTGTATGTCCCAACCATCTGCACCGCCCTGGATACCGCACGCTCTCCTCACCCCTGAGGAGGTCCCGTGCAAGGCGTGCTGACGGGGTTCGCGGTCATCGCCGTCGTCATCGGCGTCGGCTATGTGCTCGGGCGCGGCGGCCACCTCGGTGAGCACGGCCGCGAGGTGCTGACGCGGCTCGCCTTCCACGTCGCCTCACCGGCCCTGCTGTTCACCACGCTGGCCCGGGCCGACCTGTCGGCACTCTTCTCCAGCCGCCTGCTCGTGACCGCGCTGAGCACGGCCGCGGCGGCGGGTGTCTTCATCGCGGTGGGCGTCGTACGCGGCTGGGGCGTGGGCCGTACGACGATCGGCGCGCTGTGCTCCAGCTACGTCAACTCGGGCAACCTCGGCATCCCCATCGCCGTGTACGTCCTGGGCGACGCCTCGCTGGTGGCGCCGGTGCTGCTGTTCCAGCTCCTGCTGCTCACGCCGGTCGCGCTGACGATCCTGGACCTGTCGGGAAGGGACGGCGAGCAGGGCCCGCTGTGGCAGCGTCTCCTCACCCCGTTGCGCAATCCGATCGCGCTCGGCTCGCTGGCCGGGGTCGCGGTCTCGGCGGCCGGGGTGCGCGTCCCGGCCCCCGTCATGGACCCCGTCACCCTGATCGGCAACATGTCCGTCCCGGCGGTCCTGCTCGCCTTCGGCATCTCGCTGTGCGGCAGCACGCTGCCGGGCCGCGGCCCGGACCGCCACCTCGTCCTGCTCTCGGTCGCGCTGAAGTCGGTGGGCCAGCCGGCGGTGGCGTGGGCGCTGGCGGCGGGGGTGTTCGGCCTGCGCGGAGCCCAGCTCCTCGACGTGGTGGTGACGTCGGCCCTCCCGGCGGCGCAGAACCTGTTCACGTACGCGTCGAGCTACGGGGTGGGCGAGCGGCTGGCCCGGGACTCGGTCCTGGTGTCGACGGTGCTGTCGGTGCCGGTGCTGGTGGTCGTCGCGACCCTGCTCGGCTGACTCGCGTCCCGGGGAACGTGCTGGTGCCGAGGACGAGGCCGGAGGGAGCGGGCCGGCGGTCCCTGTCGGCGCGTCACCGGTTCATGCACGCCGGACGGGACCGGTGGGGGTTCACCGGTCCCGTTCACCCGGAAGGGAGAAGCGCCAGGTCAGGCGATACGTTCCAGGACCACCGGCGACGCCGTGAACGCCGTTCCCGGTGCCGCGATGTCGTAGGAACCCTCGACCGCCTGGAGCGCGTACGCGAACCGCTCGGGCGTGTCCGTGTGCAGGGTCAGCAGCGGCTGGCCCTCGCTCACTGTGTCGCCGGGCTTGGCGTGCAGCTCCACGCCGGCGCCCGCCTGCACCGGGTCCTCCTTGCGGGCGCGGCCGGCGCCCAGCCGCCAGGCGGCGACGCCGACGCCGTAGGCGTCGAGGCGGGTCAGGACGCCGGTGGCCGGGGCCTTGACGACATGCTGCTCGCGGGCGGTGGGAAGCTCCGCGTCCGGGTCGCCGCCCTGGGCCGCGATCATGCGGCGCCAGACGTCCATCGCGGAGCCGTCGGCCAGGGCCTTCGCCGGGTCGGCGTCCTTGATGCCCGCCGCGTCCAGCATCTCCCGGGCCAGAGCCAGGGTCAGTTCCACGACGTCCGCCGGGCCGCCGCCCGCCAGGACCTCCACCGACTCGCGGACCTCCAGCGCGTTGCCCGCGGTCAGGCCCAGCGGCGTCGACATGTCCGTGAGGAGGGCGACCGTCCGCACGCCGTGGTCGGTGCCGAGGCCGACCATCGTGGACGCCAGTTCGCGGGCGTCCTCGATCGTCTTCATGAAGGCGCCGGTGCCCACCTTCACGTCCAGGACCAGCGAGCCGGTGCCCTCGGCGATCTTCTTCGACATGATCGAGGAGGCGATCAGCGGGATGGCCTCCACCGTGCCGGTCACGTCCCGCAGGGCGTACAGCTTCTTGTCGGCGGGGGCCAGGCCGTCGCCCGCCGCGCAGATCACCGCGCCGGTGCCGTCGAGCACGGAGAGCATCTCCTCGTTGGAGAGCAGCGCCCGCCAGCCGGGGATGGACTCCAGCTTGTCCAGCGTGCCGCCGGTGTGGCCGAGGCCGCGGCCCGACAGCTGCGGGACCGCCGCGCCGCAGGCCGCGACCAGCGGGGCCAGCGGGAGGGTGATCTTGTCGCCGACGCCGCCCGTGGAGTGCTTGTCGGCGGTCGGGCGGGACAGCGCCGAGAAGTCCATGCGCTCGCCGGAGGCGATCATCGCGGCCGTCCAGCGCGCGATCTCACGGCGGTTCATGCCGTTGAGCAGGATCGCCATGGCGAGCGCGGACATCTGCTCGTCGGCGACCTCCCCGCGGGTGTACGCGTCGATGACCCAGTCGATCTGCGCGTCGCTGAGCTCACCGCGGTCCCGCTTGGTGCGGATGACGGAGATGACGTCCATGGCCATGGCGTGGCCTTCCTTCCGAAAAGCATGCGGAAACCGCGCGGCCCCCTGAGTGACCGGAGCGAGCAGCTCAGAGGGACCGCGCGGGAATTACTTGGCGAGATGGCCCGGTCCGAAGGCCTGCGGCAGCATCTCGGACAGCGGCAGGATGCCCGCCGGGGTCTCCAGGAGCAGGTCGGGGCCGCCGAACTCGTACAGCAGCTGCCGGCAGCGGCCGCACGGGACGAGGATGTCGCCCTGGCCGTCCACGCACGTGAAGTGCGTGAGGCGACCGCCCCCGGTGTTCTGCAGCTCGGAGACCAGTCCGCACTCGGCGCACAGGCCGAGACCGTAACTGGCGTTCTCCACGTTGCAGCCGGTGACCGTACGGCCGTCGTCGACCTGGGCCGCCACGCCGACCGGGTAGCCGGAGTACGGGGCGTACGCCCGGGACATGGCGTCCCGGGCCGCCGCGCGCAGCTTCTCCCAGTCGACGCAGGCGGGCCCGCGCGGGGTCACTTGCCCTGTCCCTTCCGGTAGGGCATCCCGTCCGCCTTCGGCATCCGCAGGCGCTGCGCGGAGAGCCCGAGGACGACCAGCGTGATGACGTACGGCGTGGCGGAGACGACCTGGTTCGGCACCTCGTCGGTGCCGGCGTACCAGGCGAACACCAGCGCGCCGACGATCAGCGTGATCACCGCGTGTACGTACTTCTTCCGCACCGCCAGCCAGATCGCGCCGATGATCAGCAGCAGCGCGCCGAGCAGCAGCAGCGCGTGCACGTTCTCGGAGCCGCCGCGCAGGTTGAGGCTGTCGGTGTAGCCGAACAGGCCGGCGCCGATGGCGAGTCCGCCCGGCATCCAGTTGCCGAAGATCATCGCGGCGAGGCCGATGTAGCCGCGGCCGCTGGTCTGGCCCTCCAGGTAGAAGGGGTTGGCGACGATGGCGAGGAAGGCGCCGCCGAGGCCGGCCAGACCGCCGGAGATGATCACGGCGATGTACTTGTACTTGTAGACGTTCACGCCGAGGGACTCGGCCGCGACCGGGTTCTCGCCGCAGGAGCGCAGCCGCAGACCGAACGCCGTGCGCCACAGCACCCACCAGGTGCCGGGGATCAGCGCGACGGCGATCAGGGTCAGCCAGGAGACGTTGGTGACCAGTCCGCCGAGCAGGCCCGCGATGTCCGAGACCAGGAACCAGCCCTTCTCGTTCAGTTCCCTGAGTCCGTCGGAGAGTCCCGGCACCGTGAAGTGGCCGAGGGAGTCCACCGGCGGTGACTGCTTGGCGGTGCCGCCCTGGTGGCCCTCGAAGGCGAGCGGGGCGAGGTAGCGGGTGGCGCCGAGGGCGAGGATGTTGATGGCCACACCGGAGACGATGTGGTTGACGTTGAAGGTGACGGTGACCAGGGCGTGCAGCAGGCCGCCGATCGCGCCGCCGATGATGCCGACCAGGACGCCGGTCCACGGGCCCCACTGGAAGCCGGCCCAGGCGCCGAACCAGGTGCCGAGGATCATCATGCCTTCGAGGCCGATGTTGACGACGCCCGCGCGCTCGGCCCACAGACCGCCGAGACCGGCGAGGCCGATCGGGACGGCGAGCTGGAGCGCGGTGGACATCTGGCTGACGTTGGTGATGCCGTCGGCGCCGGTGATGATCCGGACGATCGAGGTCAGTGCCAGGGCGCCGGCGATGACCAGCAGCAGCACGGGCAGCGACATACGGCGGCCGGTCGGCGCCGCGGGCTGGAGCGTGGGCTGGTTGAGGTCGGTCACGGTGGTCATCGGCCGGCCACCTCCTTCTTGACGTTGTCGGTGGCGCCGAGGACGTGACCGGCGGCCAGTTCGGCGCCGACCCGGCGCTGCTGGCGGCGCAGACCCCACTCGCGCACGGCCTCGTACGAGACGACGACCGAGAGCACGATCAGGCCCTGCATGATGACCGCGATCTCCTTGTCGTAGTCGTGGAAGTCCAGCTCGGGCGAGGCCTTGTCGAGCCAGGCCCACAGCAGGGCGGCGAAGGCGATGCCGACCGGGCTGTTGCGGCCGAGCAGGGCGATGCCGATGCCGAGGAAGCCGATGCCGGTGGGGAAGTTCAGGCTGTAGGTGTGGGTGTCGCCGAGCAGGATCGGCAGGCCCGCGAGACCGGCGATGGCACCGGAGATCAGCATGGCGCTGAGCACCATCCGCTTGGGGTCGACACCGCTGGCCGCGGCGGCGGACTCGGAGGCGCCGGAGGCGCGCAGGTCGAAGCCGAAGCGGGTGCGGTTGAGGACGACCCAGTAGCCGATGCCGAGCACCGCGGCGAGGATCACCAGGCCGTAGATCTCGCCGGCGGCGCCCATGTCGATGCCGGGCACCCAGCCGGACTCGGCCATCTCGCCGGTGGTGCTGTTGTTGCCGATCTTGACGCCGAAGACGTTCGGCAGCCAGAGGTAGCCGATGACGGAGGTCGCGATGGCGTTCAGCATGATCGTCGCGACGACCTCGCTGACTCCGCGGGTGACCTTGAGGACACCGGCGATGCCGGCCCAGAAGGCGCCGGTGCAGATCGCGGTGAGCAGCAGCAGCGGGATCTGGAGGAACGCCGGCAGGTCGACGTGGGCGCCGACGATCGCCGCCATGATGGCGCCGAGCAGGTACTGGCCGTCCACGCCGATGTTGAACAGGTTCATCCGGAAGCCGATGGCCACCGCGAGGGCCGCGACGTAGTACAGCGAGGCCTGGTTGATGATCAGGACCTGGATGTCGGAGAACGTGGCCTGCTCGAACATGATCTGGAACGGCTCGAACGGGTTCTTGCCCGAGGCGATCAGGACGACCGCGGACAGGGCGAAGGCCACGGCGAGCGCGATGACCGGGCCGGCCACCGCGAGGAGCACGCGCTCCTTGTCGAACTTCTTCATCAGCGGGCCTCGTCTTGTGGAGTCTCCGGGGCGGCTGCCGGGGACTCAGGGGCGTCAGCGGCGTTGTCGTCGTGTTCGAGGTGTCCGGTCGCGGCACCCGTCATGGCCGAGCCGAGTTCCTCCGGGGTGACGGTGGCCGGGTCGGCGTCGGCGACCAGTCTGCCGTTGTAGATCACGCGCAGGGTGTCGGACAGGCCGATCAGCTCGTCGAGGTCGGCGGAGATCAGCAGCACGGCCAGCCCTTCGCGGCGGGCCTCGCGGATGTGGTCCCAGATGGCGGCCTGCGCGCCGACGTCCACGCCGCGGGTGGGGTGGGCGGCGATGAGGAAGCGCGGCTTGTGGGTCATCTCGCGGCCGACGATCAGCTTCTGCTGGTTGCCGCCGGACAGGGAGGCGGCGGTGACGTCGATGCCGGGGGTGCGGACGTCGTACGCCTCGACGATCCGGCGGGTGTCCTCCTGGGCGGCCTTCGGGTCCAGCCACACGCCCTTGGCGTTGGGTTTCTCCGTGACGTGCCCGAGGATGCGGTTCTCCCAGAGGGGGGCCTCCAGGAGCAGGCCGTGGCGATGGCGGTCCTCGGGGATGTAGCCGATGCCCTGCTCGCGGCGCTTGCGGGTGGGCCAGGCGGTGATCTCGTCCCCGGCGAGGGAGATGGTGCCGGAGTCGGCGGCCTTGAGGCCGATGAGCGCGTCCACCAGCTCGGTCTGGCCGTTGCCCTCGACGCCGGCGATGCCCAGGATCTCGCCCGCGTGGATGGTGAAGGTGATGTCGTCGAGGAGCGCCTTGCCGCCCGCTGTCTCCAGCCGCAGCTTCTCCACGGTGAGGACGGGGCGGTCGGTGACCGTGGACTCGGCGGTCTCCGGCGTGGGCAGCTCGCTGCCGACCATCATCTCGGCGAGCTGGCGCGGGGTGGTCTCGGCGGGCACCGCGGTGCCGACGGTGGTGCCGCGGCGGATGACCGTGATCTCGTCGGCGACGGAGAGGACCTCGCCCAGCTTGTGGGAGATGAAGATGACCGACAGTCCCTCGGACTTGAGCTCGCGGAGGTTGGCGAACAGCGCGTCCACCTCCTGCGGCACCAGGACCGCCGTCGGCTCGTCCAGGATCAGCGTGTCGGCGCCGCGGTAGAGGACCTTGAGGATCTCCACGCGCTGGCGGGCGGCCACGCCGAGCTCCTCGACCAGGAGGTCGGGCTCGACGTCGAGGCCGTAGCGCTCGGAGAGTTCCTTGATCTTGCGGCGGGCCCTGGCGCCGATGCCGTACAGCTTCTCGCTGCCCAGCACCACGTTCTCCAGCACCGTGAGGTTGTCGGCGAGCATGAAGTGCTGGTGGACCATGCCGATGCCGCGGACGATGGCGTCGGCCGGTGACGAGAAGGTGACCTTCTCGCCGTCGATCGCGATGGTCCCCTCGTCCGGCTTCTGCATGCCGTAGAGGATCTTCATCAGCGTCGACTTGCCGGCACCGTTCTCGCCGACCAGGGCGTGGACGGTGCCCTTGCGGACGGTGAGGTGGATGTCGTGGTTGGCCACGACGCCCGGGAAACGCTTGGTGATCCCGGCGAGTTCGACGGCGGTCGACTGACCGTTGACCGCCGCTCCGGCCGGAGGGCTGCTGGACGCTTTGATGGCGCACACTCCTGGGGACGGGGGTCGCCTACGCGCGTAGCGCCCCTACGGCATCGAAAGGGGGCGTCGCCGAGACAACGGGGTACGGGGAGCCAGCCTCCCCGTACCCCGTTGAGCGGACGTAACCCCGCGGTTACACGCTGCTCGAGGTGTTGCTGTGTCAGCTGCTCTTGACCTTGATCCCGCCGCTGATGATCTTCTCCTTGGCCGTCTCGATGGCTTCCTGGAGCTCGGCGTCGTCCGCGAACTTCGGGTTGGAGTCCGAGAGGCCGACCTCACCGGTCTTCAGATCGCCCCTGACGATACCGGTCTCGGGCTTGCCGTCCTCGACCGACTTCGCCAGGTTGTAGACCGCCTTGGCCACGTCCTTCATCGCCGAGGTGAGGATGGCGTCCTTGTACTCGGCGAGGGCTTCCTGGCGGTACTGGTCGGAGTCGACGCCGATCGCCCAGACCTTGTTCGCGGCGGCGGCCTGGATCACGCCCTGGCCGGAGAGACCGGCGGCCGCGTAGACGACGTCCGCCTTCTTCTCGATCTGGCCCTCGGCGGCCGTCTTGCCCTTGTCGGGGCTGGAGAAGCCGCCCTCCTCCGCGGTCTGCGTGAGGTACTGCGGGAGCACCTTGACCTTGGGGTCGGTGTCCTTGACGCCCTGCTCGAAGCCCGCCTGGAACTTGTGGATCAGCGGGATGTCGACACCGCCGACGAAGCCGACGACCTTGGTCTTGGTGGCCTTGGCGGCGGCGACACCGGCGAGGTAGGAGGCCTGCTCCTCGGAGAAGACCAGGTCGGCCACGTTCTTCGCCTGGATCGTGGAGTCGTCCACGATGCCGAAGGTGGTGTCCGGGTACTTCGCCGCGACCTCCTTGACGGCCGGCGCGTAGGCGTAGCCGACCCCGATCACCGGGTTGTAGCCCTGCTTGGCCAGCGAGGACAGCCGCTGGGCCTTGTCGGCGTCGGTCTCGCCCTCGGTGGGCTCCACGTCGTCCGTCTCGTAGCCGAACTCCTTCTTCGCCTGCTCCAGGCCCGCGAACGCCGCGTCGTTGAAGGACTGGTCGCCCTTGCCGCCGACGTCGTACGCGATGGCGAGACCCTTGTCGCCCTTCGACTCCGACGAGCTGGAGGTCGAGGTCCCGCCACAGGCGGAGAGCGCGAGGGCCAGAGAGGCGGTCGCTGCGCCTGCGACCGTGATCCGGGAAATCCGGCGCATGTGTGGTGCTCCTGTCGTATAGCGGGTCCGGGGAAGCGCGGGTGCGTTCCAGCGTCGTCGGGGGCGTGCTCACACTTGCCCGGGGTCGCTCAGCGCCGGACGGTTCGGCTTCGACGCTGGCTTCGCCGCAGATTAACGCGCGTAGACCTGCCTGAAAACCCCTTCTGTCCACCTTGTTATCGGCCCGTGGCCAAGCCGCCTTCGCCCGCCGCCGAAGGCTTGCCGACCGCGAAGGGAAGGTGGCGCAGGGTGACCCGCGCCGGGAACGCCGAAGCGGGCGGGCACCCTGGGCGCCCGCCCGCTTCGCACTGATTCGACCACGTTCGCCCGTTCAGGCGGTACGCGGGCCGGTGCTACTCGGTCTTCACCTTGATGGTGCCGTCGATGATCTCGCCCTTGGCCTTGGCCACGGCGGCGGTGAGACCCGCGATCTTCGCGAACTCGGGGTTGCTCTCGGACAGGCCGACACCGTTGACCTTCAGGTCGAAGGTCTGGATGCCGTTCAGCGGCTTGCCGTCCTGGACGGACTTCGCCAGGGAGTACACCGCGCCGCCGACGTCCTTGAGCGCGGACGTCAGGATGTAGTTCTTGTACGAGGCGAGGGCCGCCTGCTGGTACTGGTCGGAGTCGACGCCGATCGCCCAGACCTTCGCCTTGGCGGCGGCCTCGATCACACCCTGGCCGGAGAGACCGGCGGCCTGGTAGATGACGTCGGCCTTCTTCTCGATCTGGCCCTCGGCGGCGGCCTTGCCCTTGTCCGGGCTGGAGAAGCCGCCCTCCTGCGCGGTCTGCGTCAGGTACTGCGGGATGACCTTGACCTTGCCGCCGCTGGTGTCCTGGACGCCCTGCTTGTAGCCGGCCTCGAACTTGTGGATCAGGGGGACGTCGACGCCGCCCACGAAGCCGACGGTGTTGGTCTTGGTGGCCTTGGCGGCGGCGACACCGGCGAGGTAGGAGGCCTGCTCCTCGGCGAAGACGAGGGACGCCACGTTGTCGCCCTCGACCACGGAGTCGACGATGCCGAAGGTGGTCTTCGGGTACTTCTTGGACACGGCCTCCATCGCGGGGCCGTAGGCGAAGCCGACGCCGATGACGGGGTTGTAGCCCTGCTTGGCGAGGGAGCCCAGACGCTGTTCCTTGTCCGCGTCGGTCTCACCCTCGGTGGGCTCCACGTCGTCGGTCTTGTAACCGAACTCCTTCTGGGCCTTCTGCAGGCCGGCGTACGCGGCGTCGTTGAAGGACTGGTCGCCCTTGCCGCCGACGTCGTACGCGATGGCGAGACCCAGGTCGTCCTTGGCCTCCGTGTCACTGCCGCTGTCGCTGCTCGTCCCGCCGCAGGCGGTGGCGGCGAGTGCGAGCGACGCGACCCCCACCGCGACGCGGGTCAGTTTGGATATCTGACGCATCTCGAAGTTCCCCATTCTCCAAAGCCCCGCAGTGGGTGCTCAGTTCGGCGCAGAGTAACGCGCGTAGACACTCCTGGGAACGGGGCTTTGCGTGGCCGTTATCCATTCGTGCCGATGGCCGGTTACGTCCCTGTGAACCACCGGATCGAAAGGTGCCGTCGGGACATTGCACCCCTCGGGTTTCCACGACTGTCCGTACCCCTGGGCGCCCTCAGCGTGATGACGCACCTGTCCGAGCGCCACGCGCCCAGATTCCCCCGGCTCCGCCCCGGCCGCAACCGGAGCGGAGCCCTGGCGCGCCGCGGCCGGGGCGGCTTCGAGGTGCCAGGCGCTCCCAGGTGCTCCGCGGCCGGGGAGCAGCCGGTGCTACACGGCCGCCGCGGGGGACGGGCCCCGGAGCCCGCCGTCGAGCAGCGCGGCCGCCGTGAACAGTTCCACGCCCACCTGGATCGCGGACTCGTCGGCGTCGAAGTCGCCCTGGTGGAGGTCGCGCACGGTCCGCTCGCCGGGGGTGCGCACGCCGAGGCGGGCCATGGCGCCGGGCACGTGCTGGAGGTACCAGGAGAAGTCCTCGCCGCCGAGGCTCTGCACGGTGCTCTCCACGGAGTCGGCGCCCCGGCGTGCCGTCATGGCGTCCCGGAGCAGCTCGGTGACCTCGGGGTCGTTGACCACGGGCGGGACTCCGCGCACGTAGTTGATCTCCGACTTGGCGCGGTGCAGGTTGGCGACCTCGTCGATCGCGGCGACCACGATGTCGGGCGCGTCCCGCCAGGCGTCGATGTCCAGGCAGCGCACGGTCCCGGCGAGCTCGGCGTGCTGCGGGATCACGTTCGGGGCGTGGCCGGACTCGATCCGGCCCCAGGTCACGGCGAGTCCGGCGCGGGTGTCGATGCGGCGGGCGACGAGCGCGGGCACGTCGGTGACCACCCGGGCGGCGGCGGTGACCAGGTCGGTCGTCAGATGGGGGCGGGCGGTGTGTCCGCCGGGTCCGGCGAGGGAGATCTCCAGCCGGTCGCAGGCGGAGGTGATGGCGCCCGCGCGCAGTCCGATCCGTCCGGCGTCGACCCGGGGGTCGCAGTGCACGGCGATCATCTGCCCGACGCCTTCGAGCACCCCGCAGTCGATGGCGTCGGCGGCGCCGCCGGGCAGCACCTCCTCGGCGGGCTGGAAGATCAGCCGCACCGGCCGGGGCAGCAAGCCCTGCCGGTGCAGGTCCGCGAGCACCAGGCCGGCGCCGAGCACGACGGTGGTGTGGACGTCGTGGCCGCAGGCGTGGGCCCGGTCCGGCACGGTGGAGCGGTACGGGCACTCGGTCTTCATGTCCGGGATGGGCAGGCCGTCGATGTCGGCGCGGAGGGCGAGCATGGGCCGGCCCTCGTCCCACTCCCCGATGTCACACACGAGCCCGGTGCCGACGGGCAGGACGCGCGGCTTCAGGCCCGCCTTCTCCAGCCGCTCCTTGATCGCCGCCGTGGTGCGGAACTCCTGATTGCCCAGCTCGGGGTGCATGTGCAGGTCGCGGCGGAAGGCGACGAGCTCGGCACGGAGCGCCTCGGGCAGCGCTCCGGGAAGCAGGGCTTCCCCGGAAAGATCGGCCTCGGACTCTAGGGACATCAATTGCTTCACCCTCTGAAGGGTAGGACGTCCGACCGGTCGACTGACCCACGATCAACAAAAGATCAACCCGTGAGACGGAAATAATCTGACCGCCGAACGCATATGTACCGTTCAGGATGGGTACACTCGCCGATTTTCCGGCGAAGTGCCTGCCGTGCGACACCATCCCTCCTTCACGGATACCACGCCTGACCAAGAAGAAGCCGGTCTGTTCACCTGTCGGACGACCGGGGGTGGTGGTCGCGAAGGGCCGGCGCGACCCCCTGCGATGCGGTGAAAGGCCAGTTCAGCGCAGTGTTCGAGGGCGCTGCGGCCGTTCGTCGTGGTCCGGGCGGTGTGCACGAGACCACACTCCGCCTCCGCTGTGGTGTCCGTCCGGCGGCCGTCCGGCGGCCGTCCGGCACAGCGCGGGCGGGGCTCCCGTCGCGCCGCTGGGGTGCGGCAGCGTGAGTGCTCAGGATCCGGAGTTCATAGCGGCCACTCGGAGTGCGTACGACGCCATCGCCGGCGTGTACGGCGCACACCACCCCGACGGGCTGGGCGACAGACCGCTGGAGCGAGACCCTAGACCGCGGTGACCGCCGACAGCCGGTGTACGTCGCGGGCCGTGCCCGTCACTCCGGACAGGAAGCCCTGAGCCCGCGGGGAGGCCTTGTCGGTGAGCCAGTCGGGGTCGATGTCGCAGACCGCGACCCGTACCTCCGTGCCGGACAGGGCGAGCGGGAGGGTGTGGACGACGGTCGAGGGGAAGCTGAGGATCGTCCGGCCGACCGGGCCGCGGCGGGCTATCAGTTCGAGGGGGAGGTCGGGGCGGACGATCTCCAGTCCCGACTCCACGGCCAGCCGGTGCAGCTTCTCCGTGCTCTCGCGGCGATGGGCGAAGTACCGGGTCGCCCCGTGCGTCTTGGCCAGGGCCTGGACGGCCTCCAGATAGCGGTCGGTGTCGACGACGCCCGTCTCCACCAGCGAGGTGCCGACCAGGTCCGCGCCCTTGGTGATCCGGGGCGGGCCGAACCGGTCGCGGGTCCAGGCGAAGGTGTTCGCGGTGACCGTGACACCGGCCGGGGGCTCCTCCATGGGCATGGAGGAGAAGATCTCCACCCGGTGGTCCTCGCTCGGCGTCAGCCGTCTGCGGGCCACCGACGACACCGGCGCGAAGACGAGGTCCCGGGGACCGGGCCGGCCGCCCTTGCGGTGCCAGCGCACCAGGCGCTCACCGCTGGCCAGCTGGGCGACGAACTCCATGGTCGCCGTGCCGTCGTCGACCACGACCAGGTCGCGGGCCCGGGTGATGGTCAGCAGCAGCTGGACGTAGCGGGAGAAGGGGTCGCCGAGGACCACCCGGCCGGCCCGCCGGAGCATCCCGGTCAGGCCGCCGATGGTCTGGAACGGGGCCATGGCGCCGCCCCGTGCCTCCTCCCAGCGGACCTCGTGGCCCTCCTCGCGGGCGAGTTCGGCCATGCGGCGCAGCTGGCCGCGGGTCATGGGGTCGGTCGGGGACAGGACGACGAGGGTGAGCCCCGCGCCGGGCGCGTGCTCGTGCTCCCGCGTGCGGGCGTGCTCGTGCGCCCACTCCAGCACGTTCAGCAGCTGTACCGGACTCTCCACGAAGGCGAGGGTGCGGGGGCCGGCGGATCCGGCGCGGCGGCTCATCTGCGAAACGACCGTCCCGTCGTGAGTGATGCTCTGGTGGGGTGGGGGTCAGACCGAGACCGGCTCGCCCGCCGCCGCGGCGATCTCCGCCTCGGCGACGACACCGCTGACGCGGCGCAGCTTCTTCATCGGGCCGAGCTCGGACTCGTAGACCTTCTTGACGCCGTCGCCGAGCGACGCCTCGATGGTGCGGATGTCGCGCACCAGGCGCGTGAGGCCCTGGGGCTCGACGGAGGCGGCCTGGTCGGAGCCCCACATGGCGCGGTCCAGGGTGATGTGGCGCTCGACGAAGGTGGCGCCGAGGGCGACGGCGGCGAGGGTGGTCTGCAGGCCCGTCTCGTGGCCGGAGTAGCCGATCGGGACGTTCGGGTACTCGGCCTGGAGGCTGTTGATCACGCGGAGGTTGAGCTCCTCGGCCTTGGCCGGGTACGTCGAGGTGGCGTGGCAGAGCAGGATGTTGTCGCTGCCGAGGACCTCGACCGCGTGGCGGATCTGCTTCGGGGTCGACATGCCGGTGGAGAGGATGACGGTGCGGCCGGTGGCGCGCAGCTCGCGCAGCAGCTCGTCGTCGGTCAGGGAGGCGGACGCCACCTTGTGGGCGGGGACGTCGAACTTCTCCAGGAAGGCGACGGCCTCGGTGTCCCACGGGGAGGCGAACCAGTCGATGTTCCTGCTCTTGCAGTACTCGTCGATCTGCCGGTACTCGTCCTCGCCGAACTCCACCCGGTGGCGGTAGTCGATGTACGTCATCCGGCCCCAGGGGGTGTCGCGCTCGATGTCCCACTGGTCGCGCGGGGTGCAGATCTCGGGCGTGCGCTTCTGGAACTTGACGGCGTCGCAGCCGGCCTCGGCGGCCACGTCGATGAGCTTGAAGGCGTTCTCCAGCTCGCCGTTGTGGTTGATGCCGATCTCGCCGCAGATGTAGACGGGGTGACCGGGACCGGCGGTCTTCGAACCGAACTGGCGCAGACGGGAGTTGGTGCTCATGGCAGGAACTGTCCTTACTTGTTGAGGGAGTCGAGAGAAGGGCCGAGGATCCAGCTGGCGATCTCTCGGATCGCGCCGTCGCCACCGGACACGGTGGTGACCGCGCGTGCGGCGCCGCGCACGACGTCGTGGGCGCTCGCGACCGCCACGGGCCAGCCCACGAGGGCGAAGCACGGGAGGTCGTTGACGTCGTTGCCGACGTAGAGCACGCGCTCCGGCGCGATGCCCTGCTCCTCGCACCACTGCTTCAGCGCGAGGTCTTTGCGGTCGATGCCGTGCAGGACCGGGAGCCTGAGCTTCCGGGCGCGGGCGGCGACGACCGGGTTCTGCTCCGTGGAAAGGATCAGCATGTGCAGGCCGCTCTTGCGCAGCGCCGCGATGCCGAGGCCGTCCCCGCGGTGCACGGAGACGAACTCCTTTCCATCGGCGTCGATCAGCACCCGGTCGTCGGTCTGGGTGCCGTCGAAGTCCAGGACCACCGCGTCGACGTCGTCGGCGGTCGGGAGGGCGCCGGGCCGGTCCGCGTCGAACAGCGGGGCGAGGGCGCGGGCGCGGGCGAGGTCGTGCGGGTCGTCGATCTCCAGCACCCGGGCCGGGTCGGTGCGCACGAGTTCGGTGCGGCCGAAGAAGCGGTGCTGGTGCGTGCGGAAGCCCGCCGCCTCCATCGCGTAGGCGGCGCCGGTCTCCAGGAGGTCCTGGGGGCGGTCCTGGCGGCGGGGGCGGAAGGACTTGTCGTGGTTGACGCCGTAACCGCCGGTGGTCTCCTCGGAGGTGGCCTCGGTGTCCGCGTCCCGCCAGATGAAGCCGTGGAACGGTGCCACGGTCACCGCGGTGTCGGCGCCGTTCTCCACGACCGCCGAGGCCACCCCGTCGATGTCCTCGCGGGCGAGGAAGGGGCTGGTGCACTGCACCAGCAGGACGACGTCGACGGGCGACCCGTGCAGGGCCTCGTGCGCGTCCATGGCGTGCAGGACCGCGGCCTCCGAGGTCGCCGTGTCGCCGGCGATGGCGGCGGGCCGCAGCACGACCTCCGCGCCGGCCTGGCGGGCCGCGGCGGCGATGGCCTGGTCGTCGGTGGAGACCACGACGTCCGTCACCAGCCGGGTGGCCCGGCACTCGCGCACCGCCCGCGTCACCAGCGGGACACCGCCGACGGGGGCGAGGTTCTTCGCGGGCACGCCCTTGGAACCGCCGCGCGCGGGGATCACCGCGAGCACCCGGCGCACCGAAGGACGGTGGTCGGTCCGCGAGTTGGTCATGGGGTCTGCTCCTTGGCGTGGGGTCGGGCGGCTCACAGCTCGCCCATCCGCCGGATGACGGGGGCGACCCGCTGCACGCCGTGCCGGTAGGCGCCGCGCGCCGCCCGGCGCACGATCTGCCGCACCGGGCCCGGCTCCCTGTCGGCGGCGGGGGCGCCGGGCAGCGGGGTGCCGTCCGGGCCGAGGTGGTGGCGGGCGAGGATGCCGGGCAGGTAGCCGGGCGCGGTCGCGGGTGTGTAGTACGGGGTCAGCGGCGGCAGGCCGCCGGGCCGGTCGAGCAGCTTGGTGAGGCGCTCGCGGGCCGCGTCGAAGGCGTGGGCGTACGAGCCTTCCCCCGAGGCGGGATCCACGGCCGCGACGCCCTGCCGGGCCACCCACTCCTCGTCGGGCTCCGGGCGGTGGCCGTCGTCGAGCTGGTCCCAGGAGGCGAGGCAGCCGGAGCCGACGAAGTGGTGGTTGCCGAGCGTCTCGCGGATCCCGAGGTCGGTGAGGACGACGGTCGGGATCCGGCGGTGCAGGGATTCGAGGGCGGCCGTGGAGCTGACGGTCACCAGCAGGTCGGTCCGGTCCAGGACCTCGCCCATGTGGCCGTAGACCATGCGGAAGTTGGCCGGCGGATCGAGCCGCTGCACCAGCTTCTGGTAGGGCAGCTCCTCGATGTGCGTGGTGTGTTCGCCCGGCTTGGAGCGCAGCTTGAGCAGCACCTCGCGCTCCGGGTGCAGCCGCGCGTGCCGGACCAGCCGCTCCAGCAGGTACGTACGGTCCCTGCGGCTGTCCGGTACGGACGGCTGGGCGGCGAACACCACCGTGCAGGGGTCGTGCTCACCGGTGTAGGGGGCCCCGCCGAGGAACGGCAGCGCCACCTCGGTCACCGACGAGGCGTCGGCGCCCACCCCCTCGTACACCGCGCGGAAACGCTCCGCGTCCTGGCGGGAGTTGGCGAGGACGAGGTCGGCGCCGTGCCGCAGCAGCAGGCCGTCGGCGAGCTTCTCGTAGACGACGCCGACGTAGCCGGTGACGACGGCGGGCCGCTTCTCCCGGCCCTCCCACACCCGCTTGAGGCCGTGCAGCATCGCCTGCACGCCGCCGCCGACGAGGGCGAGCACGACGATGTCGTACGACTCCTCGGCCATGGCGCGCAGGAACTCGACGGCCGTCACCTCCCGCAGGGAGTCGGCGCGCACGCCCACCTCTTCCAGCTGGCGGGCGGTGGGCGTGGACCGGCCGCGCAGCAGGAATCCGCTCAGCGCGGGGCGGACTTGCGCACCCTCGCGCGATGCGGCTTCGATGGACGGGCCCGGAGCGATGCGGTCCGCGGTCAGCGCACCCCATTTCCAGCGGGTGTCCGAGTCCGCGAGGACGGCGATGCGCGGGGACTTCGTTGTACGTGACGGCACGCCTCAGACGCTAGAAAGCAATTTCTAGGTCCGGCCCAACCCTGACGCAACGAAAAGTTAACAACAGCCCACCGAGAGCCGAACTGGCCCGCCGGAAAGCGGAAAGTACACGGGATGCACCGTTCCGACACACGGAGTTCACCCCCTGTACGCGCACCGGAAAGTTCCGCAGCCGGGCGGCCTTCTAACGTTTCGCAGGTGCCAAAGCTTTCCGTGATCGTGCCGTTCTACAACGTGCAGCAATACGCCCCGGACACCCTCAGAAGCCTTCGACTGAACGCTCGGCGAGATTTCGAGTTCGTACTGGTCGACGACACATCCAAGGACGGGACCCCGGCCCTCCTCGAACGCGCGGCCGAGGAGTTGTCGGACGTCGCCCAGGTCCGCCTCGTCCGCCACGAGGAGAACGGGGGACTCGCCACCGCGCGCAACACCGGCCTGGACGCCGCGCGGGGCGAGTACCTGACGTTCCTGGACGGCGACGACTGGCTGGCTCCCGGATACCTCACCGAACTGGTGTCGGCCATCGAGGAGCTGGGCTGCGACTTCGTCCGCACCGACCATGTGCAGGCCACCGCCCGCGCCCGGACCGTGCACCGGGTCCCGGTCGGGCGCCGCCACGAGGTCATGGACCCGCGCGAGGCGATCCTGCCCGCCGACCGGACGACCTCCGTGGACTACGCCTACGCCTGGGCCGGCGCCTACCACCGCCGCCTCCTCGACAAGGGGCTGCTGCACTTCACCGACGGGCTGCGCACGGCCGAGGACCGGCCGTGGATCTGGAAGCTGCACCGCGAGGCGGAGTCGTTCGCCGTGGTGAGCCTGCTCGGCCTGTTCTACCGGCGCGGGGTCGCCTCCTCCCTCACCCAGATCGGCGACGCCCGCCAGCTCGACTTCATCCGCGCCTTCGACCAGGTGATCGAGGAGACGGCGTCGGACCCGGACGCCGACCGGCTGCTGCCGAAGGCGGTGCGCACCTACTGCGCGATCATCGCCCACCACCTGTCCGACGAGTCCAAGTGGGAACCGGCCGTGGCCAGGCAGCTGCGGACGATGAGCGCGGCGGCGATACGGCGCATGCCGCAGGACGCGCTCGGCGACGTACTCGAGACCATGGACATGCGCCGCTCCGCCAGGCTGCGGCGGCTGCGGCGCCGGGTCACCACAGCGAAGGCGGCCGCCTGATGCCCCGTACCAGCCCCCGCACCACTTCTCGCACCACTTCCCGGACCACTCAGATCTTCTGCGCCTCGACGCTGTACGGCGCCGCCACCCTGGCCGCCGCGATCGACTCCGACCTGTTCACCGAGCCGGACCGCCGGGTGCTGCTGGTCCTCAACAACGCCACCAACCCGGAGACCACCCCGGCGCTCGACCGGATGCCGGGCTTCGAGCCGCTGCGCAGCCACTTCGACGAGGTGCTGTCCTGGAACGAGGCCATCCGTCCCTTCCACCCGGGGGCCTGGGCCCCGCGCCCCGACGACATCCCGCTCTTCGAGCGCTATCTGCGCCTGCTGTGGGGCCTCGGCGACGACCGGGTGGAACTGGTCCTGGAGTCCATCCAGGTCACCCCGGCCCTCACGGTGGCCCAGCTGTTCACCGGCGCCCCCGTCGACGTCTACGCCGACGGCCTGATGAGCTACGGGCCCACCCGCAACAAGCTGGACCCGCTGGTCGGCACGCGCGTGCGGCGGCTGCTGCACCTGGACCTGGTGCCGGGTCTGACGCCGCTGCTGCTGACCGAGTTCGACGTGCCCGCGCACGTGGTGCCGACGGACGCCTTCCTGAAGGTGATGGGCGAGCTCACCGCCTCCCTGGCCCAGCCGCCGGTCCTGCCGGACAACGCGGCGCTGCTGCTCGGCCAGTACCTGTCCGCGCTGAACATCCTCTCCCCCGAGGCGGAGGAGGAGCTGCACGTGCGGATGATGCGGGGGGCGGTCGCCCGCGGGCACACGTCCGTCGTCTTCAAGCCGCACCCCACCGCGCCGGCCCGCTACAGCCGCGCCCTGGAGACCGAGGCCCGGAAACTGGGCGTGGACCTCACCGTCCTGGACACCCCCGTACTCGCCGAGGTGCTGTTCGAGCAGGCCCGGCCCGCACTGGTCGTCGGCTGCTTCTCGACCGCGCTGTTCACCGCCTCCGCGTTCTACGGCCTGCCGGTCGCCCGGATCGGCACCGAGCCGCTGCTGGACCGGCTGACGCCCTACCAGAACAGCAACCGGGTGCCGGCGGTGCTGGCGGACGCCGTGCTGCCGGACCTGGAGGGCCGCGAGGGGGAGGAGCCGATCCCGGCCGACGAGCTGAACGGCCTGGTCACCGCGGTCGGCTTCAGCATGCAGCCGCAGATCTACCCGTCCCTGCGCCCGGCGGCGGAACGCTATCTCTCCCGGCGTTTCGGCCCGCGCACCCACCGCTACTTCAAGCGCAAGCGGCTCACCTCGCTCGGACTGCCCGGTGGCATTCCGGAACGGCTGGCCTTTCTGCCCCGCAACGCCACGGCACGCCGGGTGGTGCGGCGGGCGCGGGCCCTGAAGAAGGCCGTGCGCCGCTGAGCGAACACGGGGTGAATTCCGGGCCGCTTGAGAATGTCACCCCGGAAAAGGACCGGCTTGCGCGCGCATGTGAGCCGGGCCTTTTCCGAATGTTCCGGAGCCGATGACAGGCCAAGGCCACGAAGGCGGCTTTACGATCGCGTGATGCGTATCCCCCAGCTCGAAGAAGCCAATGCCCGCATGCTGGCCCACGCACCATCCGTCCGGCCGGTCTCCACCGGCGACATCATCCGTGTCCACCGCAAGAAATTCCCGTACCGGGGCTTCGCGGAGATCGACTCCCCGTACTGTCCGCCGTTCGTCATGTTCTGCGTGAACGACGACGCGGTCGCTCTCGACACCCTGTGGAACGGGCACTTCGGCTATGAGCCGGGCACCCTCGCCACCTGGGCCCGGCTGGCCGCCGCCAGCACGACGATCGCCGACGTCGGCGCCCACGTCGGCTATTTCTCGGTGATCGCCGCGCTCGCCGGCCCGCGGGCGACGGTGCACGCGTTCGAGCCGGTGGACCAGGTCCACGCCCGCCTCTCGGTGAACATACGGTCGAACAACGTGCAGAACGTCCGGCTCCACCAGGCCGGGGTGTCCAGCGAGCCGGGCTGGGCCGACATCAGCGTCCGCTTCGCGGGCAACCTGCTCTCGACGGGCTCGACCCTGGAGCACGCCGCCGCCGACGCCCAGCTCAAGCGCGTCCGACTGCTCACGCTGGACGAGGTGTTCGCGGACACCAGGCTCGACCTCGTGAAGATCGACGTCGAGGGCCACGAGCTGCCGGTGCTGCGGGGAGCCCGGCAGGTCCTCAGGCGGGACCGGCCGGCCGTGCTGCTGGAGGCGCTGGCCGGCGCCCCCCTGGACCCGCTGCTCGCCGAGTTCGGCCCGCTCGGTTACGACGCCCACTGGGTCGCCGAACGCGACGGGGAACTCGTGCCGTCGTCCGCGCCCCGGCCGCCGAAGACGCGGAACCTGTTGTTCACGCCGCAGGAGTAAATCCTTGCGCACAGCCCCCGGAGCGAAGAGAAACAGGGAAGTCGGCTGCCGGACGGGGGCAGTTCGGCCGGGGTTCACAAAGGCTCCATAGCTTCCCCCAATGCGCCAGACAGCTTTCGGGTCCGTCCCGTTCGAATCCGCGGTCGGCCCGGTATGACCCAACAGGACATACGACCGCCCGTCTCCGCCCCCGCCCCGGCTCCCGTCGCGCTCGCGGCGGTGGAGCCGGGGCCCGCCCGGCGGCCGCTGATCTCGTACGTCCTCCCGGTCTACAACGAGCAGGACGGCATCGCCGCCTTCCACGCCGGGCTGACCGCCGCGCTGGCCGGCCGCCCGGACCTCGACGTGCGGCTGGTGTACGTCAACGACGGCTCCACCGACGGTTCGCTCGCCCTCCTCAGGGAGTTCGCGGAGCACGATCCGCGCGTCCAGGTCGTCGACTTCGCCCGCAACTTCGGGCATCAGATCGCCATCACCGCGGGCCTCGACCACGCCGGGGGCGACGCGGTGATCGTGATGGACACCGACCTCCAGGACCCGCCGCAGGTCAGCCTGGAGCTGGTCGACGCCTGGCGCGAGGGCGCCGACATCGTGCACGCGCGCCGGCGCAGCCGGCGGGACTCCGCGTTCAAACGGGCCACCGCGCACCTGTACTACCGCGTCCTGCGCGCCTGCACCGACGTGGACATCCCGCTGGACACCGGGGACTTCCGGCTGCTGGACCGCAAGGTCGCCGACGAACTGCGCAAGTACCGCGAGCGCAGCCGCTTCGTGCGCGGCATCGTCGCCTCGATGGGCTACCGGCAGACCGAGGTGGCGTTCGACCGCGACGAACGGTTCGCGGGCGAGACCAAGTACCCGCTGCGCAAGATGGCCCGCCTCGCGGTCGACGGCGTCACCAGCTTCTCCACCGCCCCCCTGAAGATGATCACCCGGCTCGGTTTCGCGGTGCTCGCGCTGTCGCTGGCCGGCATCCTCTACGCGCTGGCCATGAAGTTCTTCCGGCCCGAGATCACGGTCTCCGGCTGGACGATGCTGATGTGCGTGGTGCTGTTCCTGGGCGGCACGCAGATGCTGTCCCTCGGCGTCATCGGCGCGTACATCGGGCGCATCTACAGCGAGGCGCAGGGACGGCCGCTGTACCTGGTGCGCGAGGTGATCGGCGCCGACGGGCGGAGCGGTGACGGTGACCGCTGAGACGACCGTGGCCCCGCCCCCCGCCGAAACCCGCACCCTGCGCCAGCTCGTCCGCTACACCCTGATCGGCGGCAGCGGGGTCGCCCTCGACCTCGCCGCCTTCCTGCTGCTGCACAACCTCGCCGGGATGGACGAGCAGCTCGCCAACGTCCTCAGCACCACCCTCGGCATCGCCAACAACTTCGTCCTGAACGCGCTGTTCACCTTCGGGCGGCGGGACCGGATCGTACTGCGTCTCCTGCGTTTCTACGCCGTCGGCCTGACCGGTATCGCCCTGACGTACCTGCTCTTCTGCGTCTTCACCGACGCCCTGGGGATCGACGCCAACCTGGTCAAGGCGGGCTCGCTGCCGCTGGTCCTGGCGCTCCAGTTCGTGCTCAACAGGAAGTGGAGCTTCGCATGAACCTCGGCATCATCGGCGCGGGAGCCACCGGCCTGACCGCCGCCTGGGACGCCGTACGCGCGGGCCACCAGGTGACCCTCCTGGAGGCGGCATCCGAACTCGGCGGTCTGGCGGCCTCGCTGGAGGTGGGCGGAGTCCCGCTGGAGCGCTTCTACCACCACATCTTCCGCAGCGACCAGGCGATGATCGCCCTGATCGAGGAGCTGGGCCTCGGCGACGCGCTCCGCTTCCACCGGCCGGCCACGGGCATCTACCGGGGCGGGAGGCTGATCGACTTCACCACCCCGTTCGACATGCTGCGGTTCCCGGAGTTCTCCCCCCTCGACGCGGTCCGCTTCGCCGGTTCGTCGGCGGTGCTGAAGGCGGTCCGCAGCGGTGAGCGCTTCAACGACCTCACCGCGCTGGCCTGGCTGCGCCGCTGGGCCGGCAAGAAGGCCACCGCCTCCGTCTGGGAGCCGCTGCTGCGGGGCAAGTTCGGCGACCGTGCCGAGCGGGTGTCGATGGCGTGGCTGTGGGCCCGTATCCACTGCCGGACCTTCGAACTCGGCTATGTGGACGGCGGTTTCGAGCGGGTGTACGCGGCGCTGCGGGACGGCGTCGAGGAGCGCGGCGGCAAGGTGGAGTTCGGCAAGGCGGTGCGGTCCATCCGGCAGGACGACGACCTCGCGCCCGCCGTGGTGACCTGCGAGGACGGTTCGGCGTACGCGTTCGAGCGGCTGATCGTCACGACCCCGCAGCCCGCCTTCGCCACGGCGGCCGGGCTGCCCGCCGACCACGCGGTGTGGAAGAACCAGTACCTGGGCGCGACCTGCTTCGTGCTGGAGCTGGACCGCAGTGTGATCCCGTACTACTGGCTCAACATCAACGAGCCGGACTTCCCGTTCCTCGCGGTGGTCGAGCACACGAAGATGATCGACCCGTCCGTGTACGGCGGCCGGCACATCCTCTACGTCGGCAACTACGTGGAGCGCGAGGACTGGCGCTTCACGACGGAACCGGCCGAGCTGCTGGCGAGGTTCCTGCCGTACCTGCGCCGCGTCAACCCGGACTTCGACGAGTCCTGGATCTCGGACTGGCACTTCTCGAAGGCGGGCTTCGCGCAGCCGGTCGTCACCCCCGAGTACCGCGCGCTGATCCCGCCCCACGAGACCCCGATGAGCCGGGTCACCCTGGTCACGATGGCCCAGATCTACCCCCAGGACCGGGGCCAGAGCTACTCGGTGGCCCTCTCCCGCGAAATCACCGGCTCACTGGGGCTGCGCTGAGGCCCAAGGCCGCGCACCGCACTTCCCTCGGAGGGCATCGGTTCGGTACAGCACCTGTTGGA
The DNA here is from genome assembly GCF_053591515.1 of Streptomyces sp. NPDC003011. Taxonomy (NCBI): domain Bacteria; kingdom Bacillati; phylum Actinomycetota; class Actinomycetes; order Kitasatosporales; family Streptomycetaceae; genus Streptomyces; species Streptomyces sp. NPDC003011. The sequence continues at coordinate 113,028 of NZ_JBSFTY010000007.1, read as the reverse complement.
GCGCGAGGGGCGCACGAAGGGCGCGGGAGTCGGGCGGATGTGTCGCGCTTGGGGCGCCTGTGCCGTAGGAGTGCACAAGAGCCCCGACCGCCACGGAACGATCGGGATCTTGTCCGGGGTCGGGTGTCCATCCACTCCGTGCGGCGCTCGTGCATCACCGGGAGTTCCCGCACGCACGCACGGCAGCGTACAGAAGGGTCTCGCCCTCGTCGCTCTCGTACTCGTACGCCGCGATCAGGACACCCGGGCGGTCGGTGGGCGCTGAGGCAGGGTGGTCACGTCCCGCTGCACGTCCGAGACGATGCCTTCCTTGTCCGCGTCGCCGTCCCGTACCTGGTCCCCCACCCACGCCTCCGGCTGCTTCCCGGTCACTGGGCCGGCCCGCACTTCAGCTCCCCCCAGACCTGCTTGCCCCAGTGGTACAGATCGGTGCCCCAGCGCTCCGTGACGGCGTCGACCAAGAGGAGACCACGGCCGCGGATCTGGTCGCCGCCGGAGTCGGTCCGCATCGTCGGGATGACCTTCGAGCGGTCGACGACGCCGACGCGGACCCAGTTCTCGGCGGGGCGGGAGACGATCACGCGGATCGTGGGGAGGCGGCCGTGGTGCACGGCGTTGGAGACCAGCTCGGTGATGACCAGGGTGGCGTCCTCGATCAGTTGTTCCAGGCCCCAAGCGGTCAGGGCCGTACGGACGAGCCTGCGGGCGACTGCCGCGCTCTCCGGCACACGATCGAGCGTCTCGGAGTATCCGGGGTGCCCCGTGGGGCGTGGCGTTGCCGTCACAGTCATCAGGACCTCGGGGTGTGGTGCGATGTGGCCTTACCCCGAGTGAACGGCTCCGGACCGTCCGCAGACAGGAAGAATCCCCCCGCTGCGCATCCGCGCCGACCGGAAATTTCCGCGCGACCGCCGCGCGCTGATGAGGACTCACTACCGTGGGTATGTGGAGGGGAACGAGAGCCTCAACAGCGCCATGCGGGAGAGTGGGCTCACCCAGGTCGAACTGACCGACAGGGTGAACGCTCACCTGATCTGCGCCGGGCACGAAGGCACGGTCAGCGACCGCACCGTCCGCAACTGGCTCACCGGAAGAACGAGGTGGCCCCACCCCAGGCAGCGCGAGGCGTTACAGGCAGTGTTCGGCTGTACCGCCGAGGAACTGGGCTTCAGCCCTCCAGCGAGACAGCGACGCCCCCCGACCACTGCGGAGGACCCCGTGAGGCGCAGGAACTTCCTCACAGCCGCCGGCGGCACGACTGCTTCCGTCGTGGTCCCCTACGTCGGCGCCCCTCCCCGGGTGGGCACCTCCGACGTCGTCCGGCTCCGCAGCGGCCTGGATTCCCTGATGGCCCTGGACGACACCCGAGGAGGCCATGAGGGGTTGGAGCAAGCCGCGTTGGCCGGCGCCGCCGAGGCCCTGGCGAAGCAGAAGCTCGGGGCCACTCAGCGGGTCCGGCTCCGGCTGTTCTCGGTGGCCGCCGACTACACCGCCACGGCCGCCTGGAGCGCCCTGGACGCCCGTCAGCCGGACCGCGCCCACGCTCTGCTGGGCAAGGCCCTGTACCTGGCCGGGATGGGCCGGGACCCCGTGGCGGAGCTGAGGGTCTGGAACTCCTACGCGATGCTGGCCCACCAGCGCGGGGAACACGTGGAGGCCGTCGACTCCGCCCAGGCCGCCCAGTCCGCCTCGATCACCAAGAGGGACCCGCTCTTCGCTTCCCTGGCCCACGCCCGTACGGCCATCGGTCACGCGAACCGCGGGGATCGCCAGGCCGCCGTCCGTTCCCTGGGGCACGCCCAGGAGGCTCTGGGCAAGGCGGACCTGGCCCAGCCCCGTCCGAGCTGGACCGCCTTCTACGGGCCCGCTGAGCTGACCGCCATGACTGCGATCGTCCGGGACCGGATCGGGGACTCCGCCGAGGCTGAGGCGGCCTCCCACAAGGCCCTCGGGACGATCCCCGAGCAGTTCCGCAGGAACCGTGCCCTGGCCACCACACGGCTCGCCCTCGCCCAGCTCCACCAGCGGGACATCGACCAGGCCTGCTCCACGGCCTCCAGCGTCTTCGAGCTGACGAAGGGCTCTCCGATCCCCGGCCGGACGCGTTCCCTCCTGGGCGACTACTACCGGGACCTGATCACGCTTGCGCCGGACGCGGCGGTCGCACAAGAGTGGGGAGACCGCTACCGCGCCGAATGGAGGCGAACTTGAGCGCCGCCGGTCTGGACGTCCGTCGCTTCACCCACGACGACCTCCCGCAGATCCGCCAGGCCCTGATCGACGTGCACGCCGACGCCTACGCCGACGCGATGGACGACGAATTCAACCAGCGCTTCCCCTGGTTCGTGGATCATTGGGGCGGTAACCCGGACTTCACCTGCGTGATCGCCTTCGACGGAGACGAGCCGGTGGCCTTCGCCTACGGAGCTCCGGCCACTCCGCAGCGGGAGTGGTGGCGTGAGCAGTTGAATCCCGCTCCGGAGAAGAGCCGGACGTTCTCCTTCTCAGAGCTGGCCGTCCGCACGAAGTGGCGGAAGACCGGGACGGCGGAGCTGGTGAGCCGGGCACTTCTGGCCGACCGCGACGAGGACCTCGTCGTCCTGCTCGTCGACCTCAGACACCCCCGGGTCCAGGCCACATACGAGTCCTGGGGCTTCCGCAAGGTCGGAGACCGCCAACCCTTCCCGGATTCCCCGGTCTATGCCGTCATGCTCGCGGAACTGCCGTTGGGACAGGGCCTGCGACATCGTCCCCAAGGCGCCGGGAGGGAGTCATGACGGAGGTGCGCCGGCAGGACCTCGACCATGTCCTACGTCAGTTCCCCGACAACGATCACCATGCCGAGGGAGCAGCCCCTGGGGTTGGGGCCGGCACTTCCGGGCCCACCGAGATCGCGGTGACTGGCAGGCTCAGGGAGCGTCCGTCCTGCGTACGCACAGCACCGTCGCCGTTCCGTCCATCGTGCGGGGGCAGTCGTACACGGCGGTGACGCGGCGCCAGAGGTCCTTGTCGACCTTGGCCGGGCGGAACCAGGTGCGGTCCAGGATCGCGTACGGGGCCGGGTCCCGGTCGACGCAGGTCTCGTTCTCGTGGAACGACTTCAGCCCGGTGACGTCCGGGAGGTAGCGGGTGCGCTGGAGGAACGTGGCGATCGGGTAGCGGCACGGGGCGGGGTGGCCGACGTAGTACGTGGTGTCGCCGAAGGCGAGGTAGAGCACCGGGGCGCCGGCGGGCAGCCGGGCCCGCAGCCGGCCGGCCTCCGCCTCGGCGCCGCGCATCGCACTCAGGTACTCGGCGTTGGTACTCCTGACCTCGCCGAACTGCACCAGGTGCGGGGAGCCGGGCCACATGCTCGCGGCCAGGCAGACCACACCGGTCAGGGCGAGCAGGACGGGCGGCCGCCCTCCGCGTGCCGGACGCCGGTCCGTCGTCCGGGCGCGGGCCTCCCGCAGGACGTCCGCCACGGCCGCGATCAGGGCGACGAGGGCCGGCGCCCAGACGGCGTACGGCCGTTGGAACCCCGTGCCCGCCTCGGCGTACAGCACGGACAGTGCCCCGGACAGCAGGGACACCGCGCCGAAGCACCACGGCGGGGAGCGGCGGGCGCCGCCCACGGCGAGGCCCCACAGCGCGGCGGCGAGCACCGGCATCTGGGCGCCGTGGTACAGGAACCAGTTGCCCTGCACGACCACGACCGCCTGGGCGCCGAGGCCGACGGCCAGTGCCACCAGGGCCAGTTCGGTCCGGCGGCCCCGTCCGCGCACCCGGGCCAGGACCAGCAGCAGCGCGCCCGGGAGCAGCAGCAGCACCGGGCTCTGCACCGCCCGGTCGGCGAGGAAGTCCACGGAGCGGTCGAGGACGAAGCCGGGGCGGATCCCGGTCCGGCTCAGCGCCGACTGGTTGATCCGCGGCATGTCCTCGGTCCACTGCCACTCGTGGGATCCGCCGAGCACGCTCAGCCCGAACAGGACCAGCGCCGCGGACACCCCGGCCGGCGCGAGCCGCACCGCCCGGCCCCGGTCGACGGTGTACACGAGGAGCACGCCGATGGCGGCCGTGGCGGCGGTGGAGTACTTCATCATCACCGCGAGGCCCAGCGGCAGGGCGGCGAGCAGGGCGGCCGGCCACGGGCGGGACGGGCCCAGTGCCGCGGCCACGGCGAACACCGTCAGCAGCGCCGCCGCCCACTCCGGCTGGAGGAAGTCGTTGCGGGGCGCCAGGGTCAGCGCGAGACCGGTGGCGCCGGCCGTGAGGGCCGCCTCGCGTCCGGTGACCCGGCGGCCCAGTGCCAGGAAGAGGGCCCAGGACGCGGCGGCGGCGAGCAGGATGCCGGCCGCGCCGATCACGGTCTCGCGGACCGCCGTCGTGTCTCCGAAGGAGAGGCGGTCGAGGCCCGCGACGAACCACCGGTAGAAGTACGGCCGGTGGGTGAAGACCTCCGACGGCGAGTAGCCGGCCTCGCCGCCGGTGCGCAGGGCGCCGAGGACGTAGTGCAGGTCGCCGGTGAGGCGGCGGGTGGCCGCGGTGTACACCACGGCCACCACGGCGGGCAGGGCGGCCACCGGCCACCACAGCGGTGACCGGCGGCCGCCCTCGCGCGAGCGCGCCTCGGCACAGGTGCCGTCGGCCAGGGCGGTCGCCATGGGTCAGCCGCCCAGGATGACCCGCAGGTCGGCCGCGTTCGCCTCGGTGACCTTCCACAGCTCCTGCTGCCGGCCGTGCACGTCGGCGACCGTACGGTCGTGGTCGGCGAGCAGCTCCTTCGAGCGTTCCACCAGGCGCGCGGCGAGGTGCCGGTCGTGGACCGAGACACCCCACTCGGGGCGCTCGATGTCCCGCAGGAAGTACGCCATCTTCGGGTGCGAGATCAGGCTGATGACGGGCGTGCCGCAGCCGAACGGGATCATGCCCGCGTGGCCGCGCATGCCGATGACCAGCCTGGTGCGCGCGTACAGGTCGCGGATCTCGTCGTTCTCGAAGTCGTACATCGGGATCACCGGGAGCGAGATGCCGTGCTCGCGGCGCAGGTCGAAGGCGATCTTCTCGTCGTCGAGGGAGTGCGCCACGCACCGCACCTCGGCCAGTTCGCCCAACTCCCGTACGGCGCGGGCCATCTGGTCCAGGAAGTAGCCGTAGTCGTGGCCGAAGCGCAGGCCCGCTCGGTCGTAGGCGGCGTTGATCAGGATGGTGTCGTCCCGCTCGGCCGGGTCCTGCCAGCCCGGCACCAGCTGACGGGTGACCGTCGTCGGGCAGGGCTGGAAGCGGACCTTGTCGTGCAGGCGGGCCGGGAGCATGGCCCGCACCTTCTCGATCGAGCCGTGGTTGCGCAGCCCGAAGAAGGAGGACCGCTCGACGAGCAGCCGCAGCGACTCCCGGAACCGGCCGGCGCGGTAGGACTGGCCGTCGAAGGCGTTGAAGCCGACGGCGAAGACCGCGACGGGCACGTCGATGCGCTGGAGCAGCTCGTCCGGGACGTTCCACTGCCAGGCGCTGTTGCCGTTGGGCATGGTGTCCGGGATGAACAGACCGCCGCCGCCGATGACCAGGCCCCGGCGGCGGTTGACCCGCTCCAGGGCGGCCTCGTCGAACAGCCGGTGGGCGTGCACCGGGTGCCAGCGGCGGGAGGTGGTGTCCGGCCCGAACGCGGACCGCACGCTCTCCGGCAGCAGCTTGTCGCCCGCGTTGCCCTGGCGGTCCATGTAGAAGGCGACGTGCGCCAGTTGGTCCTCGGGGCTGCCCAGCTCCTGGGCCGGTACGGTGGCGGCGCGCTGCGCCCACAGGCGGTTGGAGCGGTGGGTCGGGTCGACGGACAGGCCGGCCGTGGCGTACGTCAGCGCCTGGCCGTTGTCGCCGTGCACCCAGGCCATCTGGGCGAGCCGGGCGTAGGCGGTGGCGGCCCGGTTGGGGGCGGCGGTGGCCAGCAGCAGCTGCGTGCGGGCCTCGTCGTAGCGCGAGACGCTCATCAGGGCGTGGCCGAGCACCTCGTGCGGCCAGGCCGCGTCGAGGGGGATGCGGACGCTGCTGAGGACGTCGACGGCGTCCTGGTAGTCACCGGCCCCGATGTGCGCGGCGGCCACCTTGCGGGCCACCTCCACGTCCGAGGTGCGGGTCACGTGCGGGGTGCCGAAGTGGATCAGCAGGTCGTGGTGGAGGCCGCCCTGCTTGGCCAGGTAGGCGGCGTGGAAGTCGGCGTCGGACAGGTCGAACTCGCGCCAGCGCTCCTCGGCCTGGCTGTAGCCGGCCTCGCCGCCCTGCCAGGGCTTGTGGCGGCCGGTGAAGTGCAGGATCGCCGTGTCGTCCGGGACCGGCAGGTCGCCCGACAGCCGCCGCTTGACGAAGTTGTAGCGCGGGTCGAGGCGGACGAAGTCGCCGTCCAGGACGGCGTTGAGGATGCCCTGGTCGTGCTTGTCGAGTTCGTAGTCGCCGCTGCGGCCGCAGGCGTCCAGCCGGGCGCAGAACGCGTCGCTCAGGTACTCGCGCTGGATCACCAGCAGACCGGAGTTGAGCTTGTGCTGGCCGTAGAAGAACTGCGGCACGGCCGCGAGCCCCTCGCGCAGTGTGAGCAGTTCGCCCAGGTCGCCGAGGACGACCATGTCGGTGTCGAGCGTGATGACGGTGTCGTACTCGCGCAGCCGGAAGACGTCCAGGATGAAGTACGCCTTGCGGACCAGGTAGTTGTCCTGGTCGCCCTTCTTGTACGAGTCGTAGTGCTCGGCGTTCACCCGGCGCAGGACGATGCGCGGGTGCAGGTCGCGGATCCTCGCGATCGAGCCGGGGCGCAGGTCGTCGTAGAGGACGACGAAGTCCTCGCACACGCCCGGGTTGGACAGGGCGAGGCTCTTCAGCAGGACGAGGAAGCCGGGCAGGTAGTTCTCGTCGACGTAGCTGGCGAAGGCGATCCGGCGTTTGCCCGTGAGGTCGTGCGCGGCCGTCGGGGCCGCCGGGGCCAGGGAGACGGCGGTCCGGTCCGGGGAGAGGGCGGTCCGGTTCGGGGAGAGGGCGGTCCGGTTCGGGGAGAGGGCGGTCCGGTTCGGGGAGGTCAGGGTCATCGCAGGGATATCCTCATGTCGGTCACGCTCTGGGCCCGCTGCATGACCCATGCCTTCTCGCTGGTGTATTCGTGCACGGACGTGATGGCCAGCTTCATCGCTCCCGCCACGCGGTAGGCGCCGCTCTCGTAGAAGTCGAAGCCGATCAGGTCCAGGGTCGGGCTGACGTCCAGGAAGTCCAGCAGCCACAGCATGTTGAAGCCGGTGGTCGGGATGCCCGACCAGGCGTCGCTGCCGAGCCTGCCGATGGTGCGCACGGGCCAGCGCAGGGACTCGTCGCCGAGGTGGGTCTGGGCGCCGGGCACCAGGCGGTTGCGCAGCGAGTGCTTCCAGTCGCCGGAGATGCCGCCGAAGACCAGCCGGGTGGTGACGTGCTGGTCCCAGTTGAAGCCGTGCTTGTGGATGGTGGCGTGGATGTCGGTACGGCTGCCGGTGTGCTGCGGGTCGATCCGGTACGAGTTGAAGCGCACCACCAGGTCGTACGCGTCGATCTCGGCGCCCATGGAACTGGCGCCGACCCGGCCGGAGTTGGCGATCAGGGCGATGGACCTGCCGGCGATCTGGTTGCGGAACTCGCCGAGGGTGATCCACCGCACGCCGCCGACGGTCGGGTCGGTGACGGGGCCGCGCATCCGGCTGCGGCGCTGCTCGGCGTAGAGCGCGACGGCCTCGGTCAGCGCGGGCAGGTCGACGCCGGGGACGGTGGTCCGCAGGTCGAGGTACTGGCTGAGCAGTTCCTGCCGGTCCTGCACGGGTGCCTGGTCGGCGGCCAGCGCGAGGAGCGCTCCCACGAGCCGGGGTTCGGCCTCCGTCCAGTCGCCGGCGGCGTGCGCGGCGAGGCCCTCGGCCCACACGCCGGTGGCGGGACCGCCCGCGAAGTCCCGGGCGCGCGGCACCTGGCGCTCCAGGAGGGCGAGCAGCTCGCGCTCCTTGTCCGCCGCGACCTTGAGGCCGGCGATCCGGGCGCGGACGCCGAAGCCGTCGTCGTCGGTGAGGCCGAGGTAACGCTCGTACGCCTGAAGGGCCTCGGTCCCCTCGCCGAGGGCCTCCAGCAGGCGGGCGCGCAGCCGCCAGCCGGCGCGGGAGTTCTTGCGCTGGGCCAGGACGGTGTCGCTGATGACCAGCGCGAGGTTCAACTCGTCGTCGTAGCCGCACTCCAGGGCCTTGTTGGCGACGGCGAGCAGGGCGTCCAGGAGTTCGTTGCCGAGGCTCGCGGAGGAGGTCGGGGCACCCTTGACGGCCCGCTTGAGCAGGGCGGTGGCGCCGGATGGGGCGGGCGCGGCGGCGGCCGTGGAGGTCGTGCCCCACACCACGAGCAGCTTGCGCAGCTGCTCGGCGAGTTCGACCCGGCGGCGGTCGATGCTGCCGACGAGTTTTCCGCTGTGCACGGCGCAGGCGCGCAGGCAGTCGTCCAGCTCCCCGCCACGCGCACGTGCACGTCTCTTCTGGACCGTCGTCATGGCACTCCTGTGGTTTTTTTACCCAGCTCTGGCTGTGTTCTTGGGTTTATCGCCGCGTGGGGGGATTCTGGGGAAACTTAGGAAGCCAAAACGACATTCAGGTGAACTCACCGGGGCCACACGGCCAATCGTTGGCCTGCCGGCACGGACATCCCTGTGACGCGGACTAACGTGCGGACACGTACCCGAAGGAACACCCGTACGAGGGGAATGTCGTGACCAGCATGACCGTCCGGCCGGTGCCCGACGCGTCCGCGCCCGTGCTGCCCCCGCCGGAGCGGACGGGCGTCCGGCGAAAGCCCCGGCTGCGCGCCCTGGACGGGCTGCGACTGGTCGCCGCGCTGATGGTGGCCGCCTATCACTACGGCGGCCGGGGCGGCGAGATCACCCGGGCCTGGGGCAGTTCGCCGGAACGGCAGTTCCCCACGCTGCACACCTACTTCGCCTACGGGTGCCTCGGCGTCCAGATCTTCTTCGTGATCAGCGGGTTCGTGATCTGCATGAGCGGCTGGGGCCGGCCCTTGAAGTCGTTCTTCGCCTCCCGCGCCTCCCGGCTGCTGCCCGCCTACTGGGCGGCGGTGCTGCTGGTGACGGCGGTGTTCGCGCTGCCGATGGTCACCTTCAAGGCGCTGTCACCGAGCGACACGCTGGTGAACCTGACGATGCTTCAGTACCCGCTGGGCGTGGACCGGGTGCTCGGCGTGTGCTGGACCCTGTGGGCGGAGGTCCGCTTCTACGCCCTGTTCGCGCTGTGTGTCGTCCTGCCCGGCGCCTCCCGCCGCCGCGTGCTCATGTTCTGCGCGGGCTGGACGCTCGCGGCGGCGATCGCCCAGGGCGCCGGCCAGCCGCTGCTCGACATCGTGTTCATGCCGGAGTACGCCCCGTTCTTCATCGGCGGCGTCGGCCTCTACCTCGTCCACCGCGACCGCAGGGACATCTACGGCTGGGGCGTCGTGGCCGTGAGCTTCCTGATCGGGCAGCACTACGCGGTACGCAGCCTGTGGAACGCGGCGGACCCGAACGCCTTCGCCCACCGCACCTCGCTCGGCATCGTCCTCGTCGTCGCCGTCGGCTTCCTCGCGGTCGCCGCGGTCGCGCTGGGCTGGCTGAACTGGGCCGACTGGCGCTGGCTGACCGTGGCGGGGGCGCTGACGTACCCGTTCTACCTGGTCCACGAGCACCTCGGCTGGGTCGTGGTGCACACCCTGCACGTCGAGCTGGGGCTGCCGTCGGCGCAGACCTTCGCACTGACGGTCGCGTCGATGCTGCTGCTGGCCTGGCTGCTGAACCGGTACGTGGAGGAGCCGCTGACACCGAGGCTGCGGGCGGCGCTGACGAAGGCCCGCTGACCCGCCCGAAGGCCCGCTGGCCTAGTCGATGCCGTACCGGGCCCCGATGCCCGCGATCACCAGCGCGAGCCCCTCCTCGAAGTGCCGGTCGTAGTCCTGGAAGATCTCCGTGCCCGCCGCGGCCGACAGCGGGAAGTCGGCCATCCGGCGGGCGCGTTCGTCGACGTCGTACCCTTCGCGGCGCTCGTCGGGCATCCGCTGGACGCCCTGTTCCTCGGTGACGAAACCGAGGGTGTACACGTACGCCGTCGAGATCGCGCGGACCGCCTGGGCGAGGGTGAGGCCGGCGGCCGTGAACAGGCGCAGGCTGTCCTCCATCTGCTCCGCGTGGACGAGCCCGGTGAACCGTGAGCCGCTGAAGACCTTCGCGCCGTCGCGGTAGCCGAGCAGGGCGGCGCGCAGTCCGCGGTTGGACTTCAGCAGCCGTTCCCGCCAGGAGTCGTCGGCCTCCAGCAAGGTCCCCGCGGCCATCCGGCGGTACATCTCCGTCGCCATCTCGTCCAGCAACGCCTGCTTGTCCTTGAAGTGCCAGTACAGGGCGGGCGCCTTGACGTCCAGTTCCGTGGCGATGGCGCGCAGGGTCAGGCCTTCCAGGCCCACCTCGTTCAGGAGCCTGAGGGCGGTGTCCGCGACTCGCTCGCGGTCGAGGGGGGCTCGGCGTTCCGTGTTCACACTTGACAGCTTAACGCCGTTAAGGGCACCGTCACACCCGACCGCACTTAACGGCGTTAAGGAGAATGGATCATGGATGCGGATGTGGACGTTCTGATCGTCGGCGCGGGACCGACCGGGCTCACCCTCGGGATCGACCTCGCGCGGCGGGGCGTGGCCGCGCGGGTCGTGGAGCGGGCCGAGGGGCTGTTCCCCGGCTCCCGGGGCAAGGGCTTCCAGCCCCGCACGATGGAGGTCTTCGACGACCTCGGCGTGCTCGACGCGGTCCGCGCGGCCGGCGGCACCTACCCGGTCGGGATGCTCTGGCGGGACGGGAGGCAGCTGGGCGAGCACCGGATGTTCGACCCGCTGGAGGAGACCGAGGACGCGCCGTACACCGAGCCGTGGATGCTGCCGCAGTGGCGCACCCAGGAGATCCTCTTCGCCCGGCTCGGGGAACTCGGCGGGCGGGTCGCCTTCGGCCGCGAGGCGACCGGGCTCGACCAGGAGGAGGACGGCGTGACGGTCCGGTTCGCCGACGGGGCCCCGGTCCGCGCCCGGTACGCGGTCGCCGCCGACGGCGGCCGCTCGGCACTGCGCCGCTCGCTCGGCATCGGCATGGCCGGCGAGACCGTCGATCCGCAGCCGATGCTGGTGGCGGACCTGCGCGTCAACGGCCTCGACCGCGACCACTGGCACATCTTCCCGCCGCGCGAGGAGGACGGCGCCGCCTTCCTCACCCTCTGCCCGCTCGCGGGCACGGACGACTTCCAGTGCGTCGCCCGGTTCCCCGAGGGCGCCGCGGTGGACCTCTCCCTCGACGGCATCCGCAAGGTCGTCGCCGCGCGGACGCATCTCGCCGCCGAGGACGTGACCGAGGTGCGCTGGGCCTCGGACTTCCGGCCCCGGGCGGCCCTCGCGGACCACTTCCGCGAGGGCCGCGTCCTCCTCGCCGGGGACGCAGCGCACGTCCACTCCCCGGCCGGCGGCCAGGGCCTGAACACCAGCGTCCAGGACGCCTACAATCTGGGATGGAAGCTCGGCGCGGTGCTGCGGGACGGGGTGGACGCGGCACTCCTCGACACGTACGAGGAGGAGCGGCGCCCCGTCGCCGCGCAGGTGCTCGGCCTGTCGACGAGCGTCCACCGCGGCGGGACCCGGCGCGGCGCGGCGACCGGCCAGCTCGGCTTGGGATACCGGGACTCGACGCTCACGGAGGAGACCCGGCCGTCACCGGACCGGATCCGGGCCGGCGACCGGGCCCCGGACGCGACAGTCGCGGGTGTGCGCCTCTTCGACGCGTTCCGCGGACCGCACTGGACCCTGCTGGCCCTGGGCACACCGGTCCCGGACGTGACCGGCCCGGTACGGGTCGTCCAGGGTCCCGCGCACAAGACGTACGGCACCGGGCTGTTCCTGGTCCGCCCCGACGGCTACGTCGGCTGGGCCGGCGACACGGCGGCGGGGCTCGCGGAGTACCTCACGCGGTTCAATCCGGGGTGACGGCCCTGGCCTCCAGCGCGGGCACCAGTCCGTCGAGCACCGGCAGCGCGGCCGCCAGGGCGGCGCGGTCGGCGGGCGGGAGGCCGGCCACCACGCGGGCCAGCGCCGACGCGCTGGCACGGTCGTAGCGGGCCAGCAGGTCGAGCGCCCGGGCCGACGGCGTCAGGACGACGGCCCGGGCGTCGATGGGGTCGGCCGCCCGCTCGACCAGACCGGCCGCCGTCAGCGCCTTGACGAGGTTGCTCACCGTGGACGGCGCGATCCGCAGCCGGGCCGCCGCCTCGCGCGGCGCGAGCGGACCGTCCGCGGTCAGCACCCGCAGCAGCTCGATCTGCGCCTCGGGCAGGTCCGGCAGCCCCTCGGCCGTACGGGTCGCCCGGAGCACCGCACGGCGCAGCGGGCCGAGCAGGCGCCCGAGTTCGAGGGCGACGTCCTGCGGGTCGCGGCCGGCCGTGCTGTCCATGCGCCCATTCTGCCTGCCAGCCTCGGTACATCGGTTTTGCCACAAAACTGTTTTGTGGCAAAATCACATACATGAGGACGACACACCCGGCCACGCCGAGGACCACGACCACCGGCCCCGTACCCCCGCAGGACCTCTCCGGCATCGTCGGACACCGGTTCATCTACACGTACGCCAACGGCTGGCAGTACGAGATGTACGTGAAGAACGCGACGACCATCGACTACCGCATCCACACCGGCCACGTGGGCGGCCGCTGGGTGAAGGACCAGGAGGTCGACCTGGTCGCGCTGACCGAGGGCGTCTACAAGGTCTCCTGGACCGAGCCGACCGGCACGTCCGTGTCCGTGAACGTGGTCCCCGCCGAGCGGGTGCTGCACGGTGTGATCTTCTTCCCCGAGTGGATCCGCACCCACGGCGAGCGGACCGTCCTGTTCCAGAACGACCACCTCGACGAGATGCGCCGGTACCGCGACGAGGGTCCGGCCTACCCGGTCTACGTGGTCCCGGAGTTCGCCCGGATCACGCTCTTCGAGTACGTCGGCGAGAACGACGAGGACGTGGTGTCGGTGGCCCCGGGCGACCTGCCGGCGGGCTGGGCGGACCGCACCAACTGACCGGAGCGGTCAGAACGCGTCCGACGGTACGGTCAGAACGCGTCCGACGGTACGTAGGTCCCCCACACGCCCCGGAGCGCGTTGCACACCTCGCCCACGGTCGCCCGGGCCCGCAGCGCGTCCTTCATGGGGTAGAGCACGTTGTCCTCGCCCTCGGCCGCCTTCTTCAGAGCCGTCAGGGCCGAGTCGACCGCCGCCTGGTCCCGCTCCGCCCGCAGCTTCGCCAGCCGCTCCGCCTGCTGGGCCTCGATGGCCGGGTCGACGCGCAGCGGCTCGTACGGCTCCTCCTCGTCGAGCTGGTAGCGGTTGACGCCGACCACGACCCGCTCGCCGGAGTCGGTCTCCTGCGCGATCCGGTAGGCGGAACGCTCGATCTCGCCCTTCTGGAAGCCGTGCTCGATCGCGTTGACCGCGCCGCCGAGGTCCTCGACCTTCCGCATCAGCTCGACCGCCGCCGCCTCGACGTCGTCGGTCATCCTCTCGATGACGTAGGACCCGGCGAAGGGGTCGACCGTCGCGGTCACGTCCGTCTCGTAGGCGAGGACCTGCTGGGTGCGCAGGGCCAGGCGCGCGGACTTGTCCGTCGGCAGCGCGATGGCCTCGTCGAAGGAGTTGGTGTGCAGGGACTGGGTGCCGCCGAGGACCGCGGCCAGGCCCTGCACCGCCACGCGCACCAGGTTCACCTCCGGCTGCTGGGCCGTCAGCTGCACACCCGCCGTCTGCGTGTGGAAGCGCAGCATCAGCGACTTGGGGTTCTTCGCGCCGAACTCCTCGCGCATCACCCGGGCCCAGATCCGGCGGGCCGCACGGAACTTGGCGACCTCTTCGAGAATCGTCGTGCGGGCCACGAAGAAGAACGACAGGCGCGGCGCGAAGTCGTCGACGTCCATGCCGGCCGCGACCGCGGTGCGCACGTACTCGATGCCGTCCGCCAGCGTGAACGCGATCTCCTGCGCGGGCGTGGCACCGGCCTCGGCCATGTGGTAGCCGGAGATCGAGATGGTGTTCCACTTCGGGATCTCGGCCTGGCAGTACTTGAAGATGTCCGCGATCAGCCGCAGGGAGGGCTTGGGCGGGAAGATGTACGTCCCGCGCGCGATGTACTCCTTCAGCACGTCGTTCTGAATCGTGCCGGTGAGCTTGCCGGCGCTCACACCCTGCTCCTCGGCGACCAGTTGGTACAGGAGCAGCAGCAGGGCGGCCGGGGCGTTGATCGTCATCGACGTGGACACCTTGTCCAGCGGGATCCCGCCGAACAGCACCCGCATGTCGTCGATCGAGTCGATCGCCACGCCCACCTTGCCGACCTCGCCGCTCGCGATCGGCGCGTCGGAGTCGTGGCCCATCTGGGTCGGCAGGTCGAAGGCGACCGACAGCCCCATCGTGCCGTTGGCGATCAGCTGCTTGTAGCGGGCGTTGGACTCCGTCGCCGTACCGAAACCCGCGTACTGGCGCATGGTCCAGGGCCGGCCGGTGTACATCGACGGGTACACGCCCCGGGTGAAGGGGTACGACCCCGGCTCGCCCAGCTTCTCCGCCGGATCCCAGCCCTCCAGGGCCTCGGGCCCGTACACCGGCTCGATGGGCAGCCCGGACTCCGACTCGCGCGACATGGTGTGTTGCCTCCCGCTGAGCAGTTACTCGGTTACCAGCTGGTACGGTCCGCCCCTTCGACGGACTGTAGCGGTGGGCGTGCACCCGGTGCAGGGGAGCACGCTGGGACCTTGCTCACAGGGTTGCTGCGGTCCCCGTCACAACCATGCCCCGCCGTTCGCCGGGCGTCATTCAGGGGGAACATCTCAGGTGACATCCGAGCGCACGGTGAGACGGCGGGGGTCCGCAATGCGTATGAGGGGCATGACGGGCATGACGGGGACGGGGAGAGGGATCGTCGCGCTGCTGGCCCTGGCCACGGTCTGCGGCTGCACGGTGCAGACGACGGACGGGGACGGGACGTCCCGCGCGCCGGTGCGCATCGACGTTCCCGGCAGCGCACCGCCCTCGACGAAGGCGGACACGCCGGGCGGCGCCGACAGCGACGGCGGCACCGGCGGCACCGGCAGCGATGAGGACAGCGCCGGCAGCGACGGCCGGAGCGACGAGGACGGCACCGCCGACGACAAGCCGAGCGCGCCGCCCGCCGCCGAGCCCGCACCTCCGCCGGTCGTCCTGTGGTCCCGGGGCGACACCGGCCAGGACGTCCGCGAGCTCCAGGCCCGGCTGCGGCAGGTCGCCTGGCTCTTCGACGGGCCGACGGGGACGTACGACGATCTGACCGAACAGGCGGTCAAGGGGTTCCAGGGCAAGCGCGGGCTGCCGAGGACGGGCGAGACGGACACCGTCACCTGGCAGCGGCTGCTGCGGATGACGCGCGAGCCGGGCACCTGGGACCTGTACCTGATGGGCGGGCAGCCGGCCGCCGCGCCGGATCCCCGCTGCCTGACCGGGCGGGCGCTGTGCATCAACAAGTCGAGCCGCACCCTGCGCTGGATGGTCGACGGCCGCACGGTCATGACGGTGCCGGTCCGCTTCGGCTCGCAGTACACACCCACGCGCGAGGGCGTGTTCCAGGTCTACTGGAAGTCCCGCCACCATGTGTCGACGCTGTACGACGCGCCGATGCCGTACGCCATGTTCTTCAGCGGCGGCCAGGCCGTGCACTACTCGTCCGACTTCGCGGCCCGCGGGTACGCCGGCGCCTCGCACGGCTGCGTCAACGTACGGGACGAGACGGCGATCTCCCAGATGTTCGCGCAGGTGAGGAACGGCGACAAGGTCGTCGTGCACTGGTGACACCAGTGGCGGATCTGGGGCGCGGGCGGGACCGGGGGAACGTGTCCCGCCCGCGCCGATGTGCACGAGCCGTAGGTACGGGGGGAACCCCGGCTCTGTGCGACAGCCGATGACCAGTCGGCTCACTCAGTACTGCGCTTCGGCGGCCGAAAACGTCACACCCTGACCGAAGGAATTTCAACGAGTTGCGAAACCGCAGGTCAGGTGCCGTTGCCGGGGCCGCCGGACGCGTGCGGGGCGTCGGCACGGCCGCCGTTCTGCCCGCCCTGCCCTCCGCCGCCCGCCTCGTCCCCGACCTTGTCGCTCTTGTCGCTCTTATCGCCCTCGTTGCTCTTGCCGCTCTTGTCGCCCTTGCCGCCGTCGTCGTCCCGGTCGGCCTTGTCATCGTTGTCAGCGCTGCCGCTGCCGTCGGCGGTACCGCTCGTGGCACCACCCTTGGTCCCGCCCTTGGCCCCGCTCTCGGCACCGCTCTCCGCCTCGTCGCCCGGGGACGACGTGCCGGCCAGTACGTTCCCGCAGTACTTCCTCACGTGCGCGGGTCCGCCCGCCGCGCCCTCCAGGGCCCGCCTGCGGTCGGGGGCCAGTCCCCTGCCGTCGCGCACGTCCCGGCAGGCCTCCAGCGCCTCGCTCCCGTGGGTGCCCGGACGTCCCGGCCGGCCGTCGGGGCCCGTGCCGCCGCCGGTGTCCGGGGAGGAGCCTGCGCGTGCGGTGTCGCGCGGGACACCCCGGCCGGGCTCGGCGGCGCCGCCGGACGAGGGCGCGCTCCCGGCGACCCGCGACGACGGCGTGCCGAGCGGGCGGTCCGGTGTCACCGCGGCCGAGACCGAGGCGGCGGGCTCCGGGGCGGTGCCACCGAAAGGCGTGGGCAGGACTCCGGTTCCGGCCGCGGCGGCGACTCCGCCGACCATGCCGACGGTGAGCGCGGCGGCCAGTCCGAGGCGGACGGTACGGCTCCGGCGGGGGTCTGGGCCGCCCCGGCCGGGGCCGCCGATGCGGACGAGTCCGGCGTCGGCGGAACGGGTGCGCGAGCGGCCGGAAGCGGTCCGCTCACCGGCACGCTCACCGGTCCGGTCACCGGCCCGGTCGTCGGCACGCTCCGCGCGCGCCGTGCGGAAGGCGGCCAGCGCGGCGGCCTCGCCGGGGAGTTCCGCGCTGGTCGGCGGGGGTTCCACGGAGAGCGCGTCGAGCGTCTTGGCGAGCCGTTCGGCCCGGTCGCGGGCGGCCACGTCGACGGCTTCGAGGGACTCTCCGCTCAGCAAACGCTCCGCCGTTTCGCGGTCCAGCCACCTGTACTGCTCGTCGGCCATCACATGTCCTTCTGCGTCCGCGCGCGCATATGCGTCACACTCGCGGACGTCACCGCGTCACCGCGCGGTTCTCGCTGGGGAGGCAGGGCGTCGAGGACGCCGGCCGATTCCGCATCGTCGTCGAGGAGCTCGGCGAGCCGTTTCAGACCGCGGTGCGCGGCCGTCCGTACGGCACCCGGGCGTTTGCCGAGTGTCTCGGCGGCGCTCTTCGCGTCGAGGCCCACGACCACGCGCAGGACGACGGCCTCGGCCTGGTCCTGCGGCAGCCGGGCGATCAGGGACAGCGTGGTGTCGGTGACCAGAGATTCGATGGCCTCGCCCGCGGTGTCCGACTCGGCGGGCTTGCCGGTCAGCTCGGTCTCGTCGCCGACCGTCGCCGGGCGGCGCCCGCGCATCCGTATGTGGTCCAGGGCGCGGTTGCGGGCTATCCGGGCGGCCCAGCCGCGGAAGCGGTCCGCGTCGCCGCTGAACCGCTCCAGGTCACGGGCGATCTGCAGCCAGGCCTCGGACGCCACGTCCTCGGCGTCCGGGTCGCCGACCAGTGTCCGGACGTACCCGAGCAGCCGCGGGTGCACGGCGCGGTACACAGTCCGGAACGCGGTCTCGTCCCCGTCCTGTGCCGCAAGCACCGCGGCCGTCAGCTCCGCGTCGTCCCCCAGCACCCGTACGCCCTTTGCGCCTCAACCGGCGCCGCTCTCGCGGCCCGGGTTCTCGCCGTTGTGGTTCCTCGATCGATGGTCGCGCTCTTCGGACCGCGGATGATCACGGTGGTCATGCGCCCGCCGCGCCCCGGCGCGAAAGGCACGTTACGACCTGAAACCGCCGCTCGTCCATGTCCGTACAAGGTGGGACCACCTTGTCACGCGGCGAGGACCCGGTGGTGTGTGACACAAAACGCACGCCCGGCGCTGTAGGGAGTACGGGCCGCCGCGCGGCCCGTACCGCGCGACGGCCGGGGCCTCTCCTGTGGGGGGTGGCGGCCCCGGTCGTTGCCTCGGTTTCACCGCTCTGACCTGCTGCTTTGCGCGGCTTCCATGACCAGCGCGACCAGCGCGTGGCCAGCGGACCAGACAGTCACCGGTTTTTGTCCGGCACAATGCGCCGAGTCGTCGTTCACGGTACGGCACCGCCGTCATCCTCGGCGGCACGCTCTGGGCCGCGCTCTACATGGCGGTGATGGCCCCCTGGGCCGAGCGGTACCTCCGTATCGCTGCGGCTCTTCAGGAGATGTTCGATGCCGAGGTACTTGACCTGCCATGGAACAACGTGGCGGTCGGCAACCGGATCAGCGACGACGAAGTGAGCCGACTCAGCAGGAGCTTCCGCGGCAGCGAGGACCGACTGCGGGGCTACTGCCTGGTGGTGGACGCCGCCGCGCCCTACGACGTGCTTTTCTGCCTGGAACAGAACCTGGCTTGGGGATCCCGGATCCGACTTCGCTTCGCCCGCGAGGTCCAGGACACGCTCTATCAGATGCGACGGCTCCAGCCGCGTCTGCCGACCTGGTACTTCCGGCGCTACCACGACCAGGACAAGGGCGGTTTCCAGATCGGGATGCAAGAGCTACTACGGCCGGGGCCGGCATGACATCTCCAAGGACATGGTGCGGAAGGTTCTTGCCCAGCCTCGCCCCCAACCGCAGCCTCGCCCCAGAACCCCGCTATGGCCATTCGGCCGTTGACGAAGGTCTGGAGGCCGCCCTTGTCAGCCGCTGTAGAGGGTGAGCAGATCGACCAGGAGGACGTCGCCACGACCGTGCGCCAGTTCAACCAGGTCGGGATAGAAGCCGTGCAACGAGTACAGGGCCAGCGTGGTGGCAGCGGTGTCGTACCCCTGGTCTGCGAGGAGCGTACGGATACGTTCCAGACGCTCCAGGTCACCGGTGCCCCGGCGGGCGGCGGTCGCCTTGGCCTCGCCCAGCAGCGCGATCCTCGCGCGGGGAGCCTGCGGGCGCTCACCGGCGGCCAGGGCGATCACGTCGACCTCGTGCTTCGTCCGGGCAGCCTGGTCGGCAACCTCGGTGGTGCCGACCGGGCCAGGCAGACCGTCCGGCAGCAGGGTGTGGGCATAACGGCGAGTGAAGTCACGGGCCAGGTCCTCGAAGTGTGGCCCGAGGATCTTGGAGTTGAAGGTCGGGGCGGCCTGCTGCCAGACCTGCTCGGCGAAGCCCTGCTCCACCGCGGCGGCCTGCGGGAGGGTGATGAGCTGGTTGAAGCGGATAACCGGGTCGGCGAGGGTGATGACGGGGTGCTTGGAGCGGAGGATGTCCTGTTCCCGCCGGATGTAGCCAGTGGATTCCAGGACTCCGAGAGGGTGGGCGACGGCGTTGCGCGGACGCTCCAGAGCGGCACCGATCTTGCTGGGCGTGGTGGCGCCGTTCGCGATCGCGGTGAGGATGTCGTAGTACAACGTGTGCTGCGTAATCCTCGGGTCCTCGCGCAGCAGGTACTCGGTCTCGGTACGCGAGTACACCGCCCGCCCCGGGTCGAGCAGCGTCCGGCTGAGCCACGTGTCAAAGCCATCATCCGGATGCGGTCGGCCCGCCACCGGCCGATAGCCGGGGGCCCCGCCGAGAACCGCGTGCACCTTCAGCGCCGTCAACGGGTCTGCGATCTGCCAGAAGTCCCGGCTGTCCCGGTAGTCGAAGGCGCCCAACCGTAGATCGACCACGGCCCTGCCCCGCAGCGGCTTGGTTCCCGAGAGCAGTTCGTGCATGACGCTCATCGCGGAGCCGCACAGGATCAGTCGGGGCCCCGGCCCGGCACCAGGCTGAACGCCACGCTGGCGTTCGTCGTAGAGTTGCTGAAGCAGTCCCGGGATCTCGGGCGAGTGCTGGAGCAGGTAGGGCAACTCGTCGATCACCAGGAGCGGATGCGCCGAGCGGGCCGTCACGTCAAGGGCATTGGACAGCACGTCACGCCAGTCGGTCAGGCGCAGACTACCCGGCCTCAGACCGGCATGCGTGGCGACGGCGTCACTGAACCGCTGGATCGCGGGCAGCCGCCCCTCCTCCCGGACCGCTGTGACGTACAAGCCGCCGACCTGCTCGGACAGGGCCTGAAGGAGGTACGACTTCCCGTGCCGCCGCCGCCCGGACACGATGCCGAGCCGCATCGCCGGGTCCGGGTCGGTGAGGAACTCCGCGAGCAGATCCCACTCCCGGTCCCGGTCGACCACGTCGTCCGGCTTGGTCGGCAGGCTCTTTCTCACAGGCCCTCCAGCACATCGACTGCGACGAAATATGTCTAAGTCTACTTCGACAGATCTCGGCCTACCGGAATTCTCCTCCGAGCCGATCATTCTGACGGCCGACAGTGGCCGCCCCTGGCCGTTGGTCACCTGACCAGCGCGTGACCAGTAGCGGTCAGGAACAGCCAGAAACATCCAGATGAGGGCCGAGCCAGGCCGGAAGCGGGAATCTGTACCGAGACAGCAAAGTGCCTGGTCAGAGGATTTTTACGCCTCTGCCAGGCCAGGGGTGGCGGTCCCGGCCGTCTCGCATTCCACCCCAGGTGACCGGGCGGACCGGCAGACAGGCCGGACGCCGGGATCGTCTCCTGCGACACGGCGTCGAACCGTCGCCTACCGCACCAGGCAGGGCCGCTTGCTGTCGAACTCCCAGCCAGGGACGAGGTATTGCATGGTGACGGCGTCGTCGCGGGCCCCCAGCGCCTTCTGCTGGTAGAGCTCGTGGGCAGCCAGCAGCCGGTCCATGTCGAGCTGGACGCCCAGGCCCGGGGCCTTTGGGACGGCGATCTCGCCGCCTACGATGCGCGGCGGGGCCGTGGTGAGGCGTTCCGTTCCTTCCTGCCAGATCCAGTGCGTGTCCAGGGCGTTGTACTCGCCCGGGGCGGCGGCGCCGCAGTGGGTGACCATGGCGAGGCTGATGTCGAAGTGGTTGTTGGAGTGGCAGCCCCAGGTCAGACCCATCGCGTTGCACAGCTGCGCCACGCGTACGGAGCCCTGCATGGTCCAGAAGTGCGGGTCGGCGAGCGGGATGGAGACCGACTGGAGGGCCAGGGCGTGGGTCATCTGACGCCAGTCGGTGGCGATCATGTTGGTCGCGGTGGGCAGGCCGGTCGCGCGGCGGAACTCGGCGAGGATCTCCCGCCCGGAGTAGCCCCCCTCGGCCCCACAGGGGTCCTCGGCGTACGCGAGCGTGTCGCCCAGCGGGCGGCACAGCTCGACCGCCTCGGCCAGGGGCCAGGCGCCGTTCGGGTCGAGCGTGATGCGGGCTTCGGGGAAGCGGCTCTTGAGGGCGCGGACGGCCCTGACCTCCTCGGCGCCCTCCAGGACCCCGCCCTTGAGCTTGAAGTCCTTGAAGCCGTACAGGTCGTAGGCGGCCTCCGCCTGCCGGACGATGGCCTCGGGCGTGAGCGCCTCCTCGCGCCGGATCCGGTACCACTGCACCGGGGAGTCGGGCTCCCGGACGTACTCTAGATCGGTGCGGTCCGGGTCGCCGACGTAGAAGAGGTAGCCCAGCACCCGTACGGAGTCGCGCTGTTGGCCGTCGCCGAGCAGCGCCGCCACGGGCACGTCGAGGTGTTGCCCGAGCAGGTCGAGCAGCGCCGACTCGACGGCGGTGACCGCGTGGACGGTGGTGCGCAGGTCGAAGGTCTGGGCACCACGGCCGCCCGAGTCGCGGTCGGCGAACCGGTCGCCTATCGCGCGCAGCACCCGCTTGTAGTCGCCCACCTTGGCCCCGACGACCAGCGATTCGGCGTCCCGCAGCGTCTGCGTGATCTTCTCCCCGCCGGGCACCTCCCCCAGCCCGGTCCGCCCTTCGGAGTCGGTGAGGACGACGACGTTGCGGGTGAAGTAGGGGCCGTGCGCGCCGGAGAGGTTCAGCTCCATGCTGTCCCGGCCGGCGACGGGGTAGACGGCGAACGCCGTGATGGTCGGCTGTCCGATGCTCATCGGGTGCCCTTCTGGGGTGAGGGGGTGGTTCATCAGAGGCTGAGGACGTCGAGGACCTGCTCGGCGATCAGGACACCGCCCAGGCCGAGGATCGCGAGGACCGTGGTGTAGCTCGTACGGACCTTGATCGCTTCGATGACGGAGAGGTTGAAGTACTCCTTGAACAGCCAGAATCCCGGGTCGTTGACATGGGAGAAGGCGATGGAGCCACAGGCGACGGCGAGCACCATGATCTCCGGATGGACCCCGCTCCCCGCGAGCAGCGGCAGTACCACGCCGGACGCGGTGACGACGGCGACGGTCGCCGAGCCGAGCGCGATACGGAGGATGACGGCGACGAGCCAGGCCAGGATGATCGGCGAGATGGACCAGCCGTCGGTGGCGTCCTTGATGTAGTCGGAGATCCCGCCCTCGACGAGGACGTTCTTGAACGCTCCGCCCGCGCCGATCACCAGCAGGATCATCGCCATCGCCTTGGCCGCCGAGGAGCAGGAGGCGGCGACCTCCTCCAGGCTGCGGCCGATCCGCGGCCCGAACGCCCAGACCGCCAGGCACAGGGTGAGCAGCAGCGCGATGGGCGCCGAGCCGATGAAGGCGACGAAGTGCAGGAACCCGTTCTCGGCGGAGGTGGCCATGTCGGTCACGGCGGCGGCCACGATGAGACCCACGGGGAACAGTGCCACGAACAGCGACCAGCCCAGGCCGGGCATCTCCTCGTCGGTGAACTCCCGCTCGGTGACCAGCCCTTGAGGGATTTCGGGCGTCATCGCCTTGATGAACGGCAGGCGCGGCCAGAGCAGAGCGATGAACACGCCCGCCGGGACCGCGATGAACAGGCCGTAGAGCAGGGTCAGTCCGACGGAGGCGTCGAAGGTCGCGGCGACCGCGGTGGGGCCGGGGTGCGGAGGCAGGAAGCTGTGCATCGTCGACAGCGTGATGGACATCGGCAGACCGACCCACAGCAGCGGCGCCCCGGTGACCCTGACCAGGGTGAACGCGATCGGCACGATGATGATGAACGCGACCTCGTAGAACATGGTCACGCCGATCAGCATCGCGGTGACCACCATCGCCACCTGCACCCAGCGCGGCCCGAAGGCGTCCAGGAGCTTGGTGGCGATGCGCTGTGCGGCGCCGGAGTCGCCCATGACGCGGCCGACCATGGCACCCAGCCCGATGGTGAGCATGGTGTCGCCGATCTGGCCTCCGATGCCCTCGGAGAGGACATCCGGGATGGTCGCCACCGGAATCCCCTGGACCAGCGCGACTCCCACCGCCACGAGCAGCAGCGCCGCGAAGCCGTTGACTCTCAGCCTGGTCATCAGAACCAGCAGGACCAGAACACTGATCCCGACCACGAGAAGAGGCATGGCAGTTCTCCTTTGAACTGTCGAACATGGGGGGCGCGGGACTTGAGGCGTGGGGGGCGCGGGACTTGGGGCGTGGGGGGAGAGAGACGCGTGCGGAGGGCTCAGACGGGTCGTCGTACGGCGCCGACGAGGCTCAGCCCGTGGTCCAGCACCTTCTCCAGGTCGGCGAGGTCCGCGGGTGACGGGTCGGTGAGCGGGGCGCGCACCGGACCGACCGGGAGGCCACGGAGCCGGGCGGCGGCCTTGACCAGGGAGACGGCGTAACCGGGCACCCGGTCGCGGAGTTCGACGAGGGGGACGTAGAACTCCCGCAGGAGCGTGGTCACGACGGTGCCGTCGCCGTTCTCCAGCGCGGTGAAGAATGCGTTCGCGATCTCGGGTGCGAAGGCGTGCACGGCTGAGGAGTAGGCGGGGACGCCGACGGTGGCGTAGGCGCGGGCCTGGATCTCGGCGGTGGCGGCGCCGTTGAAGAAGAGGAAGTCCTCGGGCGCGGCGAGGGTGAGCCGCTGGAGCCGGTCGAGGTCGCTGTGGCCGTCCTTGAGCCCGATCACCCCGGGAATCTGGGCGATACGCCTCAACGAGGCCGCACTGAAGGTCACTTGACCGCGCTGGTAGGCGATGAGCGGCAGCCGGGTACCGGCCGCGATCCGCTCCAGTTGTCCGACCAGTCCGTCCTGCGGGGCCCCGACCAGATAGTGGGGCAGGACCAGCGCCGCGTCCGCGCCGGCCTCCTCCGCGATACGCGCGAACCGCAGCGCCTGTGCCCAGCCGTAACCGATGCCCGCGACCACCGGCAGCCGTCCGTCGGCGATCTCGACGGTGGCCTCGATGACCGCCGCGTACTCGTCCTCGTCCAGCGAGAAGAACTCACCGGTCCCGCAGGCGGGGAACACCGCTCCGGGTGCGGTGGCCAGTCGACCGGCCAGGTACGCCCGGTACGCGTCGAGGTCGAGCCCGCCGTCGTCCCGGAAGCTCGTGAGGGGGAAGGAAAGCACCCCGCCCGCCATTCCGTCCCGGAGCCGCTTGGTGACCTCTGCGACGTCAGTGCTGATCCCTGCCATGAATCCCGTCCCTGTATACAGATGCTGTCTGCGTATGCAGATGGAGGTTAGATGGCTGAACAGGACCGGTCAATGGGCGCACCGTCGTGAACCCACCACGCATTTACGATGGAGCCCATGCCGGAGAAGACAGGTGTTCGCGGGGTGAAGTCGGCGGCCCGAACCGTCGCGCTGCTGGAACTGCTGGCGGGGCGCGGAGAGCAGCCCTCGCGCCTGGACCAACTCGCGGATGACCTGAACGTGCCGCGCAGCAGCATGTACCAGCTGCTCCAGACCCTCGTCGACTGCGGCTGGGTCCGCACCGACGCCACCGGCTCCCTCTACGGCATCGGCATCCGCGCGCTGCTCACCGGCACCGGCTACCTCGACGGCGACCGGCGTATCCGGGTCGCCCGTCCCTACCTCGACGAGGCGTCGGATACGCTCGGCGAGACGATCCACATGGCCCGGCTCGACGGCCCGGACGTCATCTATCTCGCCACTCGCGAGTCCCACGAGTACCTGCGTACCATCAGCCGCGTCGGCCGCCGTGTCCCGGCTCACGCCGGCGGACTCGGCAAGGCGCTGCTCGCCGAGCGCTCCGACGACGAACTGCCGCTGCCGGACGAGCCGTTGACCGCCCTCACCGAGAACACGCACACCACCCGCGCCTCCCTCCTCGCCGACCTGGCCCGCATCCGCGAGCGCGGCTACTCCATCGACCTCGAGGAGACGGTGGCGGGCATCGCCGGCTTCGGTTTCGCTCTGCGCTACGCCACCCCGGCCACCGACGCCATCAGCTGCTCGGTACCAGTGGCTCGGCTCACCCCGGAGCACGAGGCCCGCATCGTCGCGGTGATGCAGGAGATCCGGACGAAGATCGAAGCCCAACTGCCGCCCGTCTCGGGCGTACCCGACTGGCGCTAGGCGGGCACGCCCGAGCAGCGGATTGACAGGTTCTACGCCCTCCGCAGGCGACCATGGCCAGTTGGGCCAGGGGCAAGTTCGCGCTCCGCCCCGCCCCCGGACTGCCGGGCTGGGGCACAGTCCGTTGCGTGACGGAACCGGCGGGCTGGCGTGTCGAGGTGCTCCCCGCTCGCCGAGGTGAGCGATCTCCTCGTCGGACAGGTCGTGCTGTCTGCTCGACGTGCTCGACCGCCTCGGTCCCGGCTTCGTCGGCGTCACACAGGGCCGAAGCGCCGATTGAGCTCACTCGGCGCGCACTCCATTGTGTACACATGCGACACTCGGTACTCTTGGGCGCATGACGCAGCCGCTGCCCATAGAGTCCATCCGCGACGTGCGCGCGCACCTCGCCGAGGTCGTGGAGCGTGCTGATCGCGACGACGTGCCCACGGTGATCACGCGCCGAGGCAAGGAAGTCGCCGCCGTCGTGTCCATCGAGGTGCTGCGCAAATACCAGGAGTGGGAAGAGCGCGAGATCAACCGGATCATCGACGAGCGCATGGCCGACCCTGCACCCGGCATCCCGATCGAGGACATCATGAGGGAGACGCTGGCACGCAGTGAGTGAGTACCGGACCGTTTTCCGGCCCGAGGCGCAGGCGGAACTCCGGAAAATCCCTCGCGACATGGCGCTGCGCATTCTGGCCAAGCTGACTGAGCTGGAAAGCGATCCCCTCGGCTTCAACACCACTGCACTCGTGTCCCAGCCCGAGCGTCGTCGTCTGCGAGTCGGCGACTATCGCGTTGTCTACACGGTCGACAACGGCGAGCTGGTGGTGTGGGTTGTACACGTCGGGCATCGCTCCACCGTCTACGACACCTGACGCCAGTCCAGAAACTCCAGCTCCTCGACCAGCCAGAAACACCTGGAAGTGGGCCGATCCAGAAGCGAAACCAGAAGGTAGACCAGGACGACAAAATGCCTGGGTTGCTTACTTCTTCTTGCCCTTGGCGTCGCCGGCCGCCCGGTCGTCGCCGACGCCCGGGCCCGGGGTGCCGGGCCTGCCCGGTCCGGTCGGCCCGGTCGGTCCGGTCGGTCCGGTTGGTCCGGTCGGTCCGGTCGGCCTGCTGTCGGCCGTCGGTGCCGCCAGTTGTTCCGCGCAGTAGGCGCGGACGTTCCCCTCGCCGCCCGCGGCCGTGACGAGCCGCTGCCACGCCGTCGCGTCGAGCGCCTTCCCGCTCCCCGCGACCTGCTGGTACGCACGACAGCGGGCCACGGTGTCCTGCGCGGTGGCCGGCCGGTCCGACGGAGCGGCCGAGCGGGAGGCCGGGGCGGACGGGGTGGCCGGGAAGTCCGAGGCGGACGGCGGGCCGCTCGGCCGGACGCCGGTGCTCACCGTCGGGCTCGGACGGCTCGGCCCGCTCTTTCCGGCGCCGTCCGTGCCGGAGCCCGCCGTACCGATCGCCGCGAAGGCGACACCGCCGAGCGTGAGACCCGCGAGGGCGACGGAGAGCGTGACCCTCACCGCGGGCGCGCCCCGCCGCTGTGCGCGGGTCCGCCAGTCGTCCCGCCGCCGGGTACGCGCCCGAAGCGCCCCCGCGTCCCGAGCGGCCCGAAAGGCGGCCACAGCCCGCTCCTCACCCTCGGCAGCGGGAAGCCCCCCACGCAGGGCACCGCCCAGCAACGCCTCCAGGGGCGGGGGGGTGCCGGTGCCGCGGGGAGCGGGGGTGGTCGCGGCGCCCGTCTCCGGACCGGCCCCCGGAGCGGACCCCGGGTGTGCACGTCGACGGCCGGGGACCCCGTCGCCGTCCTGCCGCTCACCCATGTGCTGTCCGTTTCTGTCCGTGCCCGGCCGGTCCTGCCCGACCGTCCGGTGGTCGACGGCCGCCCGTCATGTCGACTCCCCCAGCGTTCTGGAGTCCTCATCCGTCACACTCTGGGCGCCGAGCTGGCGGGCCAGCCGCTTCAGTCCCCGGTACGCGGCCGTACGCACCGCGCCGGGCCGCTTGCCGAGGACGCGCGCGGCGCCGGGGCCGTCCAGGCCGACGACCACCCGCAGCAGCACCGCCTCCGCCTGGTCGCGGGGCAGGCCGCGGACCAGCTCCAGGGCGTACTCCGTGGAGAGGGACTCCAGCGCCTGTTCGTGCGTGCTGCTGGGCCCGGGCAGTTCCAGCACGTCCTGTTCGAGCGTCGCCGCCCGCGGCCGGACCCGCTGGCGGCGCAGGTGGTCCAGCGCCCGGTGCCGGGCGATGGTCGCGCTCCAGCCCCGGAACCCCGCGCCGTCCCCCTTGAACCGGCCGAGGTCGCGGGCGATCTCCAGCCAGGCGTCGGAGGCCACGTCCTCGGCGTCGTCGCCGACGAGCCCGCGCAGGTACCCGAGCAGTGCGGGCTGCACGATCCGGTAGGCGACCGCGAAGGCCGCCTCGTCACCTTGCTGGGCCCGCGCGACGGCCGCGCCCAGTTCCCCGTCGTACGCCCGCGCGCGGCGGGGTTCCCCTCCCTGGCCCAAGAACTGTCCTCGTCCGTACCGAGTCCGTGGCGGATCCGCGGCCCGCGACCACGCCGCCGTCCGCCTCCGCCCCCACGATGATCAGCGCCGGGCCGCACGGAAGTGTCACAGCCGGCCCTCCCTCCCCCGGCGCGGGCGGCGCAGGCGACGCAGGCGACGCGGCCCAGCTCAGGGCACGTCCACCGGCCTCACCGGCCCCGGACTACGGCTGCGCCGCCCGTGTCGCCTCCCGGCACAGCAGGCGCAGTGACCCGTCGCCGGTGAAGCAGCGGCGTGCCTCGTCGATCGGGTCCCACAGGCGGCCGTCCGGGGTGCGGATCCAGTGGTCGCCACCGGTCGTCCACCACTCCGCGCCGGACTGCCGGACGATCACCTCACCGGCGTACGCCCCGAAGCCGCGCAGCACGTTCTCCACGGCGGCGTACGGCGCCCGCTCCCGGCGTATCCCGTCGATCATCCGGTCGACGCGCCACAGGCTCTGCGCCGAGTAGTCGAGCCGCAGTCGCGCTCCCTCGCGCATCGTCGCCACCGTGTCCGCCGCCCACCGCACCGGCTTCGTCGCGGCGGAGGGCCTGGTCTCCTGCTGAGTCGTCGTCACATCCCGGAAAGCGTCCCGGTACGGGGATTCGTCACCCGGATCCGGCGGGTGCCCGGGACCGGTGCAGGACCGACCCACCGCCACCGCACGACGGTCACAGGACTCGCCCAGGAACGGGGTTTACGTCCGTCAGGGCGCCGGCGCCCCGGCCGCCCGGCCCCGCTTCCCCCGCGCCCGGCGCGACACGACCGCACGCAGCACCCGCCGGCCCTCCGTCGACACCTCCAGCGCGCGGCGCAGCCCGCCCGCCCCGTGTTCCGCGAGCAGCTCCAGGACGGCGACCTGGCGGCGCAGTTCGGCGGCGACGAGCGGCGACATGCCCTCCGTACGGCCCTGTCGGCGGGCGTCGGCCGAGGCCGCGTCCGCCTGCCCGGGGGCCGCGCCTTCGAGGAGGCGGTGGATCCGCAGCGAGGCGACCGAGCAGGCGTCGGCCCACATCCGCACGTCGGCGGCGGCGGGCTCGGCGGGGGCGGCGGCGAGCATCCGCCGGGCCAGCAGGACGGCCTCGTCCGCGTCCGGCTCCCCGGGCCCGGACTCCGCCGCGGTGGCGCCGAGCTCGGCGCGCACCTGCTCCAGCCGCTCGCCCCACTCGCCGGTGTCGCCGCCGTCCGCGAGCTGGGCCCACAGGGGCCGCAGGGCCTCGTCGTCACCGCCCAGCAGGGGCAGACACCGATCCATACAAGCCAATCCACTGGCGGTCAGTCCGCGCTCGTCGGCCTGAGCGATCAGTTCCACCAGGCTCATCCACGCCTCCCTCGCCGGGCGGTCATCCCTGACGGAGCCCGCACTTCCCCTTACTGCGCGCGACGGCTCGGGAGTGTCACAGCGACACCACGCCGAGCCGGTCGAGCAGCCGGAAGAAGAGGTTTTCGGCCAGTTGCCCGGCTGCCTCGTCCGCGGCGGGGCCGGTCTCGGCGCTCAGCACCTCCAGCAGCGGCTCCAGGGCCACGGCGTGCCCGGCCTCCGCGGCCCAGCCGACGGCCCACTCGGCGGCGTCCCGGGGTTCGAGGAAGTAGTCCTCCAGGACCGGCCCGTCGTCGTCCCCGCCACCCTCGCCACCCTCGGCGCCCTGGTCGCCCTGGTCGCCCTCGGTGCCGATGCCGAGGTGTGCCGCCATCGCCGCGCGCCCCAGGCAGGCGGTCCACGCCCCGCTCTCCGGGCCCGCCGCCTCCACGACCGCCGACGCGCTGTCCATGACGTACCCGAAGAGCGCGGGCGCCCCGGTCTCCCCGGCGAGCGCGTTCATGTTCCCGACGGCCCCGTCCCGGCTCGGGTACTCCCAGACCTGCCACCCGCCCGGCGCGGACACCCGCAGGGTCATGCCCTCGGCGTCCGCCAGCGCGTCCAGCTCCGCGAGCGGCCGCTCGGCGCGGCCCACGACGAAATATCCCCAGTAGCCCATGTCCGTTTTCCCCCGCGGCTCGGTGCGGCTCGGTCCAAGTCGGTCCAGCTCGGGCCGAATACACCACAGTCGCACGCCCGTTCGCAGCCGTACGGGACAATCCGCCCCCGGCGCGCCCCCCGGTACGCCCCGGTTCAGCCCAGCCGGTCGGCGAGGGCCTTGAACTGCGTCCAGGACAGCTCCGGTTCGTCCGGGTCCCACAGCTTCTGCACGGTCGCCCGCAGCGGCATCCGGATCCCGGCCGCGACCTGCGCCTGGGTCTGGGAGTCCGCCAGGTCGCACCAGACGGCGAAGGACCCGCCGAGGATCTGGTCGTCGTACGTCGCGGACACCGGCTGCGTGCCGCGCACGACGAGCGGGGTCCACTGCTCGTAGATGCGCTGCCCGGTCGGATAGACGAAGGTCAGCGGCTGCCCGAGGACGTAGTACAGGAACTCGTCGTTGTAGTTGACGACCTTCCGCCCCGCGCTCAGGTACTCCACCGGCTGCCGCGCCCCGATCTCCTTGCCCGTCCAGTAGGCCACCTGGATGTCCTTGTCGGCCTGCACGGACGTGTTCCGGAACAGGCCGTCGTTCCAGGCGCGCGGGCTCTTGTCGTGGGCGCGGACCGTGTCGGCGCGGTCGTTGAGCCAGCCGGTGGTGAGGTCCTCGACGGTCGCGCCGGAGCCGTAGGCCTCCCGGGCGGCGGTGGCGAGCTGCGGGTAGGACGCCTCGGGGTCGGACACCACCAGCGCCTGGTACTCGTCGGCGCCGAGGTGCCACTGGTCGCCCGGGAAGAGGCCGGCGTACTCGTTCAGCAGGTCGTCGACGATCTCACCGGCCGCCGGATCGGAGATGTCGACCGCGCCCCGCGTCGCCACGCCCCGCGCATTGCGCAGCTGGAGCTCCGGGTGCGCGGCGATCACCGCGCCCAGGTGGCCGGGCGAGTCGATCTCGGGCACGACCGTGATGTGCCGGCTCGCCGCGAGGTCGACGATCTTCTTGACCTGCGCCTTGGTCAGGTGCTCCTTGGACACGACCTCGGGGTGGGAGTCGGACTCGATCCGGAACCCCTGGTCGTCGGAGAAGTGCAGCCCCAGCTGGTTGAACTTCAGGTCGCCGAGCTCCCGGACCCGGTCCTCGATCCAGCCGGCCGTGAAGTGCTTGCGCGCGATGTCCAGCATGAACCCGCGCACCGGCTTGGCCGGCTCGTCCCGCACGACGCCCTCCGGCGCCGTACCGCCGTCGTGCACCTCCTGCTTGAGGGTGCGGGTCCCGTAGAACACCCCGGCCTCGCCCGGCCCGCTGATGGTCACCCGCCCGCCGCGCACGGTCATGGCGTACGACTCCGGGTCCGCGCCCTCGTCGTCGTTCAGCGCCAGCCGTACGTCCCCGGCGCGCACGTCGTCCTTCTCGCCCGCGTACGCCAGCCCCAGCTCACCGGCGATCAGCCGCCCCTCGTCGGCCAGGTCCCCGTCGCTGACGACGACCCGCAGCCCCTTCGCCGGCTTCCAGCCGGGCCCGCGCGCCGGGGTGTGCGCCCGGACGGCGGGGATGGTGCGCGGAGCCGTGGACAGCGGGTACGAGCGGGTGGGCGTCGGACTCGGGGACTTCGAGGAGCCCGCGGACAGGTCCGGGGAGGGCCGGCCCTGCGCCGATCCCGCGGGCTCGCTGCCACCGTCCCCGCCGGTGGCCCACATGCTCAGACCCACCCCGACCGCGACCGTCACGACAACCATCGCGACGATCAGCACCCACGTCTGCTTCACCGCGCTCTTCGCCGGCGTCCGGCGCCTGTGCTGACTCACGGCGCCAACCTAGGCCCTCGGGACACGTACATGCGTCCACCACACGTTCTGAAACTCTCCCGTTCGGCTGAAATTCGGGCATCCGTCGGACACGTCATGTCCGCTCTCGATAACGTGTCGCCACATCCCGCACACCTTCCCCTGCCGAAACCCACGTGACGCCCACACACTCCCCTGGCCCAGTCGCCATACCGTCGCTGCCCGGGCAGACCCGGGACACGCCCGGCACGCCTTCCCCACTGGAGCACCTCAACACCGCCCCGGCCCACGAGGTGGTGCCCCTGCTCCTCACCTGCCTCCGCAGCCTCCACTGGGCCCACCGCATCACGGCCCACCGCCCGTACCCGACCCCGGACGCCCTCCTGGCCGCGTCCGACGAGGCGGCGTACGACCTGACCGCGGGCGACCTGGCGGAGGCCCTGGCGGCGGAGGCGCTGCCGGTGCTGCCGCGGAGCGCGTACTCGGCCGCCCACATGGCGCTGGACGCGGCGCACGCGGCGTACCAGGCCCGATTCGGTCACAGGTTCGCCATCTGCCTGGACGGCGTCCCCCCGTCCGAGCTCCCCGACCACCTCCTGGCGGCCATCCGGTCACGATTGACGAACGATCCGGAGGAGGAGCGGGCGGTGACGGCAGAGGAACTCCGCCGCCTGGCGAGCGGACGGCTGCTGGCCTTCCTGAGGGGCGCCGGGGACGGCGCGACCAGCCCCCGCAGCACCGCACCCGGCAGATAACGGCGCACTCCGCCGCACAAGCCGCATCTCTCACCCGTACGCGTGCCACTTTGATCACACCGGTAGGCCCGGCGTAAGCCCAGCGCGAGCACATCGCTACGATGCTGGGGGCCGGTGGACCGTACCCGGCCGGGCCCGTCCGACACAGAAGCCGGCGCGGCCCCAATCCCCGCTTGTGGAGGGTTCTTCCGTGCCGGCTGGAACGCTGTACCGCGGCCGGGAAGGAATGTGGTCCTGGGTGGCTCATCGAGTCACCGGCGTCCTCATCTTCTTCTTCCTGTTCGTTCATGTGCTGGACACCGCGCTCGTCCGTGTCTCCCCCGAGGACTACGACAAGGTCGTAGCCACCTACAAGACCCCGCTCGTCGCGTGCCTGGAGTACGGCCTCGTCGCCGCCATCCTGTTCCACGCGCTCAACGGTCTGCGCGTCATCGCCGTCGACTTCTGGTCGCAGGGCCCGCGCTACCAGAAGCAGATGTTCTGGACCGTCATGGGCGTCTGGGTCGTGCTGATGATCGGGGCGATCTACCCCGTCCTCGGCCACGCCTACCGTGAACTGTTCGGGAGCTGACGCGCACGATGTCGAACAACACAGCCACGACTGACACCACCGCGCCCGGGGTCGGCCCCGTCGAAGGCGGGTCCGTCTACACCGTCGACAACCCGGCCCCCCTCATCGAGGCCCCGCGCAAGCGCACGAAGAAGTCCCCGAAGTCCACGCGGGGCAACTTCGAGATGGCCGCCTGGCTCTTCATGCGGCTGTCCGGCATCGTGCTGGTCGTCCTGGTCATCGGCCACCTGCTGATCCAGCTCGTGCTCGACGGCGGCGTCTCCAAGATCGGCTTCGCCTTCGTGGCGGGCCGCTGGGCGTCCCCGTTCTGGCAGGTCTGGGACCTGCTGATGCTGTGGCTCGCGATGCTGCACGGCGCCAACGGCCTGCGCACGATCATCAACGACTACGCGGAGCGGCCGAACACCCGGCTGTGGCTCAAGGGCCTGCTCTACACCGCCACGGTGTTCACCATCCTGCTGGGCACGCTGGTGATCTTCACCTTCGACCCGAACATCCGCTAGGCACGGGGCTGCGAGAATCATGAAGATCCACAAGTACGACACCGTCATCGTCGGCGCCGGCGGCGCGGGCATGCGCGCGGCCATCGAGTCGACGAAGCGCAGCCGCACCGCGGTGCTCACCAAGCTCTACCCCACCCGCTCCCACACGGGCGCCGCGCAGGGCGGCATGGCCGCCGCGCTGGCCAACGTGGAGGAGGACAACTGGGAGTGGCACACCTTCGACACGGTCAAGGGCGGTGACTACCTGGTCGACCAGGACGCCGCCGAGATCCTGGCGAAGGAGGCCATCGACTCGGTCCTCGACCTGGAGAAGATGGGCCTGCCGTTCAACCGCACCCCGAACGGCACCATCGACCAGCGCCGCTTCGGCGGTCACAGCCGCAACCACGGCGAGGCCCCGGTCCGCCGCTCCTGCTACGCGGCCGACCGCACCGGCCACATGATCCTCCAGACGCTGTACCAGAACTGCGTCAAGGAGGGCGTGGAGTTCTTCAACGAGTTCTACGTCCTGGACCAGCTGATCACCGAGGTCGACGGCGTCAAGCGCTCGGCCGGTGTGGTGGCGTACGAGCTGGCCACCGGCGAGATCCACGTCTTCCAGGCGAAGGCCGTGATCTACGCGTCCGGCGGCTGCGGCAAGTTCTTCAAGGTGACGTCGAACGCGCACACGCTGACCGGTGACGGCCAGGCCGCCGTGTACCGCCGGGGCATCCCGCTGGAGGACATGGAGTTCTTCCAGTTCCACCCGACCGGCATCTGGCGCATGGGCATCCTGCTGACGGAGGGCGCCCGCGGTGAGGGCGGCATCCTGCGCAACAAGGACGGCGAGCGCTTCATGGAGAAGTACGCGCCGGTCATGAAGGACCTCGCGTCCCGTGACGTCGTCTCGCGCTCCATCTACACGGAGATCCGCGAGGGCCGGGGCTGCGGTCCCGAGGGCGACCACGTCTACCTGGACCTCACGCACCTCCCGCCGGAGCAGCTGGACGCCAAGCTCCCGGACATCACCGAGTTCGCGCGGACCTACCTCGGCATCGAGCCGTACACGGACCCGATCCCGATCCAGCCCACCGCGCACTACGCGATGGGCGGCATCCCGACGAACGTCGAGGGTGAGGTCCTGGCGGACAACACCACGGTGGTCCCGGGTCTGTACGCGGCCGGCGAGGTCGCGTGCGTGTCCGTGCACGGCGCCAACCGCCTCGGCACCAACTCGCTGCTGGACATCAACGTCTTCGGCAAGCGGGCCGGTATCGCGGCGGCGGAGTACTCGCAGAAGGCCGACTTCGTCGAGCTGCCCGAGGACCCCGCGCGGCTGGTGCTCGACCAGGTGGAGCGGCTGCGCGACGCCACCGGCACCGAGCGGGTCTCCGTCCTGCGGCGCGAGCTGCAGGAGACCATGGACGCGAACGTCATGGTCTTCCGCACCGAGCAGACGATCAAGACGGCGGTCGAGAAGATCGCCGAGCTGCGCGAGCGCTACCTGAACGTCTCGATCCAGGACAAGGGCAAGCGGTTCAACACCGACCTGCTGGAGGCCGTCGAGCTCGGCAACCTCCTGGACCTGGCCGAGGTCATGGCCGTGTCCGCCCTGGCCCGCAAGGAGTCCCGCGGCGGTCACTACCGCGAGGACTACCCGAACCGCGACGACGTCAACTTCATGCGCCACACCATGGCGTACCGCGAGGTCGGCGACGACGGCACCGAGTCCATCCGTCTCGACTACAAGCCGGTCGTCCAGACCCGCTACCAGCCGATGGAGCGTAAGTACTGATGGCAACCCCGACCCTGGACAAGGCGGACGCGGCCGGCACCCCCGAGCCCGGCTTCGCCGACTCCCCGTACATCACGGCGACCTTCCGCATCCGCCGCTTCAACTCCGAGGTCTCGGCGGAAGCGACCTGGGAAGACTTCCAGGTGGAGATCGACCCGAAGGAACGCGTCCTCGACGCCCTGCACAAGATCAAGTGGGAGCTGGACGGCACGCTGACCTTCCGCCGCTCCTGCGCGCACGGCATCTGCGGCTCGGACGCCATGCGGATCAACGGCAAGAACCGCCTGGCGTGCAAGACGCTGATCAAGGACCTCAGCCCCGAGAAGCCGATCACGGTGGAGGCCATAAAGGGCCTGACGGTCCTGAAGGACCTGGTCGTGGACATGGACCCGTTCTTCCAGGCGTACCGCGACGTGATGCCCTTCCTCATCACGAAGGAGACGAACGAGCCCACCCGCGAGCGTCTCCAGACGGCCGAGGACCGCGAGCGCTTCGACGACACGACGAAGTGCATCCTCTGCGCCGCCTGCACGTCCTCGTGCCCGGTCTTCTGGAACGACGGCCAGTACTTCGGCCCGGCGGCCATCGTCAACGCCCACCGCTTCATCTTCGACTCGCGCGACGACGCGGCGGAGCAGCGCCTGGAGATCCTGAACGACCGCGACGGCGTCTGGCGCTGCCGCACGACCTTCAACTGCACGGACGCCTGCCCGCGCGGCATCGAGGTCACGAAGGCGATCCAGGAAGTGAAGCGAGCGCTGATCACGCGCCGCTACTGAGCCCCTTTTCCCGTAGGGCCTCACGTACGGCGAGGGCCCCGTCATCCGGTTCGGCACCGGAGGGCGGGGCCCTCGCCGTACGGGGCGTTCGGGGCGGCGAGCTTCAGCCGGTCGTGGAAGATGCCGGTGCGGCCGTGGGCGTGGGTGGCCGGGTCCAGCTCGTCCCCTCGGTCGTGCGTACGGGTTGCTGCCGCCGACCGTGCGAGGGACCACCGGCAATCCCGGGTTCCAGCGGATCATCGGCCTACGCTGACGGTATGTCAGACAAGGAATCGTACGAGCTGCTCGGTTTCGACAACGTCCTGCTTCCCGTCGGGGACCTCGCCGAGGCGGTCGGCTTCTATGAGCGGGCCGGGTTCTCCGTGGGATTCCGGTTCGACGAGGGCGGGGTCGCGCAGCTGAAGGTGGGGGGTGAGACGCCCGGGATCCTGTTGCGGGTGGAGGAGGGGATCGGGCAGCGGCCGCCGGCGTGGCCCGCCCTGCGGGTGTGGCTGGAGGTGCCGGACGCCCGGGTGGCCGCGCGGGAGCTGGCCGCCGCCGGGGTCGCGCTGCTCGACGAGCCGTCCTCCGTGTCCACCGGGTGGACCGTCGAGGTCGCCGATCCGTGGGGGAACGTCATCGGGTTCACCGATTACAGCAAGCGGCCGGAGCTCGCCCGCAGGGCGTGAGACAGGACGCCGGGCAAGGGGGCCGGCGAGCGGGGTGACGCAGTCCCGTCCACACGCGTTGAACGTGTTCAAAAACAGGTCTAGAGTCTGCCCTGTCAGCGTTTTGAACGCGTTCAAGAAAGGGTGGGGCCATGGACCGCACCGTCATCGCCTACGTCATCTACCTGGTCGTCAGCATCGCGCTGACCGTCTGGGTGGCCCGGACTCTCAGCCGGAACGGGCGGATCTTCCTCGCCGACGTCCTCCAGGGGAACGAGAAGCTCGCCGACGCCGTGAACCATCTCCTCGTGGTCGGCTTCTACCTCGTCAACCTCGGGTTCGTCGCCCTCTACCTGAGCGGGGACGGGACCATCGCCGACACCCGCGGGATCTTCGAGGCCCTGTCGACCAAGGTGGGCGTGGTGCTGCTGGTCCTCGGGTTCATGCACCTGGCCAACGTGTACGTGCTCAACCGGATCCGGCGCCGGGGCGTCATGGAGCGGGAGCAGGTGCCGCCCGTGGCGCCGCAGGGCTGGGCCGGGATCCAGGGCGCGTGAGCACCGTGGCGACCACCGAGGACCGGGACGCGCGTCGCGTCCCGGTCCGCCGGCTCACCGTCCTGTACGACGCCGGGTGCGCCTTGTGCGGCTTCCTGCGCGACTGGCTCGTACGGCAGCCGCAGCTGGTGGAGCTGGACCTGGTGCCGGCGGGGTCGGCTGAGGCCGTACGGCGGTTTCCCGGGCTGGACCATCGCGCCACCCTGGACGAGATCACCGTCGTCGGGGACGCGGGGCAGGTCTACCGGGACACCGCCGCCTGGATCGTCGTCCTGTGGGCGCTGCGCGAACACCGGGCGCTGGCCCACCGGCTGAGCACCCGGTCCGGGGCGCGGCTCGCCAGGGGCGCGGTGCTCGCCGCCGCCAGGTGGCGTGGTGCCCGCCGAGAGAGGGACGGGTGGTGGGAAGCGGGCGGCCAGTGGGGCGGGCAGGTGTACCGCCGTGCGGACGGGTGGACGTACGACCCCGGTCAGGGTTGGACGTACACCTCGCCGGACCACGGCACCTGTCCGCCCGGCCGCCGCGGCGGGACCCGCGCCACTGGTTAGGCTCTCCTGTCGTGCCTGCGAACCATGACGGCCCCGACGAGGGCGGTACCCCGAGCAAGTCCGAGCAGACCCGCGCCCTGATCCTGGAGACGGCGATGCGGCTGTTCCAGGAGCGGGGCTACGACAAGACGACCATGCGGGCCATCGCCAAGGAGGCCGGGGTCTCGGTCGGCAACGCGTACTACTACTTCGAGGGCAAGGAGCACCTGATCCAGGGCTTCTACGACCGGATCGCCGCCGAGCACCAGGTGGCGGTCCGGGAGGTCCTGGCCCGGGAGACGGATCTGGAGGCGCGGCTCGGGGGCGTGCTCAAGGTGTGGCTGGACATCGCCGCCCCGTACCACGAGTTCGCGGTGCAGTTCTTCAAGAACGCCGCCGATCCCGACAGTCCGCTCAGCCCCTTCTCCCCCGAGTCGGAGCACGCGCGCGTGGAGGCCATCAGCGTCCACCGGCAGGTGCTCGCCGGAGCGACCAGGACCAAGGTCCCGGAGGAACTGCGGGACATGCTGCCCGAGTTGATGTGGCTCGCCCAGATGGGGCTCGTCCTGTACTGGATCTTCGACCGGACGGAGGGGCGCGAGCGGAGTTACCGGCTCGCCGAGCGGGGGGCGCGGCTCACCGCGCGGGGTGTCTCGCTGGCGCGGTTCCGGGTCTTGCGGCCCCTCGTCCGGGAGGTGCACGAGCTGTTCACGGACTTCCTGCCGGGGATGACGAAGGTGATGCCGGATCCGGGGGCGGCGACGAGGGGGCGGGCGGAGTGATCCACGATCGGGTGAAGGGGCTCGAACGGGACACCTGGGACTCGCCCGGCCTACGATGATTCGCTCGACACCAGCCCACAGGAGGGCCGTGATGTTCGCAGCATCCGTCGAGCGGCCCTACGGCGACCGTCCGCTGACCGCGGAGGCGAACCGGCTCATGGACCGCCTTCCGGGGTACCGCGTCGAGATCATCGCAGGCCTGATCATCGTGTCGCCGCCCCCAACGGTGCTCACGCCCGCGCTCTGTCCAGGTTGAGGCGCCCCTTCCACGCCGCAGGTCTGGACGGAGGCGAGACGGAAGTACTCGAAGGAGTCGGGCTCTGGCTCCCCGCCGGTGTCGAGGACTACGCGATCCCCGACCTCGTGGTCGTCGACGACGACATCGAAGATCACCTCGTCGGGAACAACTGCTACGACCCGATCGCCTTCCGCCTCGTCCTGGAAGTCACCTCCAGCACCTACCAGAACGACCTCCGGGGCAAGGTCACCGCATACGCCCAGGCGAAGATCCCCGTCCCGAAGGCTAGTTGACCGCGTCCACCTCGCCCTCGGCCAGCTCCACGTCACACACCAGCGGTCCCTCCCCGACGACCACGTGCCGCGCCCGCGACCCGTACGACGGGGCCGTCGTCGCCAGCAGATACGTCCCCGGCCCCGGCACCGACACGATGTAGGAGCCGTCCGCGAGGGACACCACCCGGTCGAGCTGACGTCCGCCCGCCGACAGCAGGGTCACCGCCGCGTCCGGCACCGGCTCGCCTTCCGCCGTACGGACGAAGCCGTGCACCACCGACACGGGGCCCTGCGCACCGGACGCCTGCGGGGAAGCCCCGTCCTCCTTCGGCTCCACCGCCAGATGCGGCAGCCGCTTCTCCAGCCAGGCCGGCAGCCACCAGTTGGCGTCGCCGAGCAGATGCATCGCGGCCGGCACCAGGGCCGTCCGCAGGATGAACGCGTCCAGGGCGACCGCGGCGGCCAGGCCGACACCGGCCATGGCCGCTCCGTAGTCGCCGCTCAGTACGAACGCCAGGAAGACGCAGACCATGATCAGGGCCGCGGAGTTGATGACCCGGCTGGTCTCCGCGAGTCCGACCCGTACCGCTCGCGCGTTGTCCTTGGTGTGCACCCACTCCTCGTGCATCCGGCTGACCAGGAACACCTGGTAGTCCATGGAGAGGCCGAAGAGCAGGGACAGCATGATGATCGGCAGGAAGGCGGCGATCGGGCCCTCCTGGCCGAGGCCGAGCAGGTCCAGGCCCCAGCCGTACTGGAAGATCGCGACCAGGACGCCGAAGGAGGCCGCGGCGGCGATCAGGTTCATCACGGCGGCCGTCAGCGGGACGACGACCGAGCGGAACGCGATCAGCAGCAGGACGAAGCCGAGGCCGATGATCGTCGCGATGAAGTACGGCAGGCGGTCGGCCGTCACCGACGCGAAGTCCTTCGAGACGGCCGTCACCCCGCCGACATGGGCCTCGACGCCCGCCTCGGGGATCACCTCGTCGCGCAGGGTGTCGATGAGCCGGTCGGTCTCCTCGGCCTGCGGTGAGGTCGTCGGGATCACCTGGATCACCGTCACGCCGTTCGCGGGCGGCGCCGAGACGGCCTGGGCCACCCCGTCCGTCCCCTGGATCGTCGTGACGAGTTTGTCCGCCGCGTCGCCGTTCACGACCACCTGGAGCGGGCCGTTGAAGCCGGGGCCGAAGCCCTCGGCGAGCAGGTCGTACGCCTTCTTGGTGGTCGTCGACGCGTCGTCGTTGCCCTGGTCGACGGTGCCGAGGCGCAGCGACAGGAGCGGCAGGGCGAGCACGGCCATCACGACGACGGCGAGCAGCGCGACCGAGCGCGGGCGGCGCTCGACCGACCCGGACCAGCGGGCCGCGAGCCCGCTCGTGCGCTCCGGCTCGGGGCCGCTCGCCGCCAGCTTGCGGCGCTGGCGGCGGCTGAGCACCCGGTGGCCGAGGACGCCGAGCATCGCGGGCAGCAGCGTGACCGCCGCGAGGACGCTCAGCACGACGGTGAGCGAGGTGCCGATGACCACGCCGTCCAGGAAGCGCAGGTTCGTCACCAGCATTCCGGCGAGCGCGATGCACACCGTGCCGCCCGCGAACAGCACGGCCCGGCCGGAGGTGTTGAGAGCGGTGACCGCCGCCTCCTCCGGGTCCTGGCCGCGCAGGATGCCCTTGCGGTGCCGGGTGACGATGAACAGGGCGTAGTCGATGCCGACGCCGAGACCGATCAACGTGGAGAGCAGGGACGCCAGTTCGGGCACGTTGGTGACATGGCTGATCAGCTGCGTGGAGAACATGCCGGTGCCCACGCCGAACAGTGCGATCAGGATCGGCAGCAGCATCGCGAACAGCGAACCGAAGGCGAGGAACAGCACGACGGCCGCGGCGAGGACGCCGACGATCTCGGCGGTGCCGGTGGGCGGCTCCTGCACCCGCGTGATGGCCTGGCCGCCCAGCTCCACCTGGAGGCCGTCGCCGCCGGCGTCCCGGGCGGTGTCGACGACGTCCTGGACCAGGTCCTTCGGTACGGCGTCGGCCTGCTCGGCGAAGGTGACCTGGGCGTAGGCGATCCGCCCGTCCTCGCTGACGCCGGCCGCGCCGCCGGTGGCGTACGGGTCGGTGACCTCGCCGACGCCCTTCATCGTGCCGATCTCCCGCAGCGCGGGTTCGATCCGGGCCCGTACGGACGCGTCCCGCACGGACCCCTCGTCCACCTTCCACACCACCGTGTCGGTGTCGCCGGCGCGCTCCGGGAAGGCCTTCTCCATCAGGTCGTACGCCCGCTTGGAGTCCGTGTCGGGCAGGGAGAAGACCTCCGCGTAGTTCGTGCCCGCGGAGGAACTCGCCGCCCCCAGGCCGAACAACGCCCCCACCCACAGCAACAGGACCACCAGCCGGTGCCGATAGCACCACCGTGCCAATGCCGCCACGCTCAACAGCTCCTCAGTCGCTCGGTCGCTCGGTCGGTCCCCCAGGTCCTGCGCACCAGAATCGGCGGCGGCACCCGCGCGTGGACACCGGGAACGTAGGACTCTCAAGGAACTCCAAAGCGCGAAGGGGCCCCGCTGTCAGTGGTCCCGCCGATACTGGGGGCATGACGACGGCTCCAGGCACCGTGCTGGTCGTGGAGGACGAGGAGAGCATCGCGGACGTTCTCGCCATCGCCCTGCGCTACCACCAATTCGAGGTCATGACGGCGGGCACGGTCCGCGAGGCGCTCACGCTCGCCGAGCGCACCCGCCCGGACGCGGCGCTGCTCGACGTCATGCTCCCGGACGGCGACGGCCGCGCCCTGGCCCGCCAACTGCGCGCCCGGCGGCCCGATCTGGCGATCGTGTTCCTCACCGCGCGCGACGCGCCCGCCGAGGTCGTCGGCGCGCTCGGCTTCGGCGACGACTACATCACCAAACCGTTCAACATCGACGAGGTCGTCGCGCGGATCACGGCGGTACTGCGCCGCACCCGCCCGGCCGACGTCCTGCCGCAGCGGCCACCGCTCAGATACGGCGACCTGGAGCTGGACGAGACGACGTACTCGGTGCACCGCGCGGGCCGCTCGGTCGAGCTGACCCCCACCGAGTACGCGCTGCTGCGTTTCCTGGTGCGCAACGGCGGCCGGATCGTGCCCAAGGAGCAACTCCTGCGCCATGTCTGGCAGTACGAGCACACGCCGGCCGAGTCGACCGTCGTCGAGACGTACATCAGCTACCTGCGGCGCAAGCTCGACGC
Source organism: Streptomyces sp. NPDC003011 (assembly GCF_053591515.1). NCBI lineage: Bacteria > Bacillati > Actinomycetota > Actinomycetes > Kitasatosporales > Streptomycetaceae > Streptomyces > Streptomyces sp. NPDC003011. The sequence continues at coordinate 70,692 of NZ_JBSFTY010000007.1, read as the reverse complement.
GCTGGGACCGCCGGTGATCACCACCCGGCGGGGCGTCGGATACGGACTGGCGTGAAACGCCCGGGTCTCCCGTGGCGGGCTCGCGCGCGGGAGCGGACACGCCGCAAGCGCGGCCTGCACTCGCTGCGCGGCAAGCTGACGCTGGCGAACGTGGCGCTGCTCGCCGTCGGGATCGTCGCGGCGACCGCCGTGAGCCTGATGGGCATGCGGTACTACCTGCTGGACCAGGTCGACACGCAGCTGGCCAAGACCCGTGAGTCACTGGGCGGTTCGCAGCTGACGCTGCGGTCGATCGACTCGCTGAGCGTGCTGGGCTTCCTCCGGGACCGGCTCGTGCGCGAGCAGACGGACCAGGAACCGACCCCGGACTCCCTGTTCACCGCCGTCGACAGCCGGGGCGAGGCGATCGGCATCCTCGGGATCCAGCCCACCGACGCCCAGCGGGGCCTCGCGGACGCCGTGGACGACCCGGGCGCGCTGAACGAGGACCCCGAGCCGCACGACGTCACCGTGCACGGCGCCTCCTACCGGGTGACCGGGACCGAGCTCGCCGACGGCACCCAGATCCTGCTGGCCACCTCGACCGACGCCCTGCACAAGGGCGTCGCCAAGGCCCTCAAGCTCGACCTCGCCATCGGCACGCTGCTGCTGGCGCTGCTCGCCGCGCTGACGATGATGAGCGTCAGGCGCCGGATGCGGCCGCTGGAGGACATGGTGGAGACCTCGTCCGCGATCGCCGAGGGGGACCTGACCCGGCGCGTGCCCTCCAGCCGCGATCCGACGCAGGAGGTCGAACAGCTGCGCCTCGCCCTCAACTCCATGCTCCACCAGGTGGAGTCGGCGTACCGCACGCGCGAGCGCAGCGCGGCCCAGCTGCGCCGCTTCGTCGCCGACGCCTCGCACGAGCTGCGCACCCCGCTGTCCGCGATACGCGGCTACCTCCAGCTGTACGACCGGGGGATGCTGTCCGACCCGGACGACCGCAAGCGGGCCTGGGGGCGGGTGATGACGGAGGCCGACCGCATGGGGCGGCTCGTCGACGAGCTGCTCACCCTGGCCCGCCTCGACCAGCGGCCCGAACTGCGCCTGCGGAACGTGGACATGAGCCGTCTGGTGCGGGAGGCCGCCGAGGACCTGCGGGTGCAGCAGCCCGGGCGGCCCGTCACCGTCGACGCGGACGGCTCCCTGCTGGTGCGCGCCGACGAGTCCGGCCTGCGGCAGGTGCTCGGCAACCTGGTGGCCAACGTGCGCACGCACACGCCCGGGGACGTGCCGGTGCGGCTCGGCGTGCGGCGCGCGGACGGGGTCGTACGGCTGTGCGTCGCGGACAAGGGGCCGGGGCTCGGCCCGCAGGACGCGGCACGCGTCTTCGACCGGTTCTTCCGGGCCGGCGGAGGCGCGGGCAGCGGGCTCGGCCTGGCCATCGTGCAGGGCGTCGTACGGGCCCACAACGGCGAGGTGGCGGTGCACACGGCACCGGGCGAGGGGCTGACGGTGACGGTCACCTTGCCGGCCCGGGGCGGCGGGACGACGACGGGGGGCGAGCCGGAAGGGCTGTGCCCACCGGAGCCGTCTGCCGGTCCGCAGGGCCCGTGATCGTCCCCGGCGCGCCGGCGGGCGTGTCTCTCCCCGTACGCGTCTCTCCCCGTACGTCTCTCCCCGTACGTCTCAGTCCGCAGCCGGGCCTCCCCGGACGGCCGGGCGCCGGCCGGCGCGGTGCTGCCGTGGCGCTGTCCGCCGTCACGCCGGGGCGTGTCCAGCCGCGGGACCGCGTCAGATCCGGGCGGGACGCCGGAGGCGGAGGACGGCGTCCGGGCCGGCGCCCGGGGAACCGGCCCGTTCAGGCCTGCCGTGACGCCAGTTCGATCACCGTGATGTCCGACTGCGCCCCGACCCGGGTGGGCGGGCCCCAGGCGCCGGCGCCACGGCTGACGTACAGCTGGGTGTCGCCGTAGCGCTCCAGGCCCGCGAGGGTCGGGTTCGCGGACGCCGCGATGAAGTTGCCGGGCCAGAGCTGGCCGCCGTGCGTGTGACCGGAGAGCTGGAGATCGACGCCGTGTTCGACGGCGTCGTGGATCTGGACCGGCTGGTGGGCGAGGAGCACGCACGCGCGGGCCGGGTCCCGGTCGCCAAGCGCCTTGGCGAAGTCGGGGCCCTGGCCCTCGTCCTCGCCCGCCACGTCGTTGACGCCCGCGAGGTCGAAGTGGGCCAGTTCGGTCCGGGCGTTCTCCAACGGGAGCAGGCCCAGCCGGCGTACCTCCTCGACCCACTGTTCGGCGCCGGAGAAGTACTCGTGGTTGCCGGTGACGAAGTACGCCCCGTGGCGGGCCCGCAGTCGGGCCAGGGGTGCCGCCGCCGGGCGGAGGTCCTTCACGCTGCCGTCGACCAGGTCGCCGACGACCGCGATCAGGTCGGGCTGGGTGGCGTTGATCGTGTCGACGACCTTCTGGGCGAACCCGCGGCCGAGCACCGGACCCAGGTGGATGTCACTGACCACCGCGATCCGGTAACCGTGTCCCGCGCGCGGCAGCTTGGCCAGCGGGACGGTGACCCGCTTGACCGTGGGGCCGTTCAGGACGCCGTAGGTCCCGTAGCCGACGGTCCCGAGGGCCGCCGCGGCGGCGGCGCCCCCCACGACCCGGGAGACGAACAGACGGCGGGAGGGGAGGACCGGGGCGGCCGGGGGCGCGGGGTCCGGCTCCGGCTCCGGCTCCGGGCCCGGCTCGGAGTCGTGCTCCGGCTCCGGGAGGGGCGCGCCGCCCGCCGGCACCGGTTCCGGCCGGCGGACGGCCGTCTCCGCGCGCGCCCGCCGTTCCAGGAACCGTCGCAGCGGCACTCGTACCACCTCACCCGCCACCACGGCCAGCAGCAGGTAGATCGACAGGGCCATCCACAGGAAACCCGGCCAGGCCAGGACGCGCTGGAGCCAGAACGGCGCACCGGCGCGTTCGGCGACGACGGCCGCGACGGTGAGCGCCCAGCCGCCGGCGATCAGCACCGCGCCCGCACGGCGCACGGGACCCGGTGCCCGGGTCGTGTCGCGGAACAGGCGCCGCCACAGGTACCAGCTGGTCGCCACCAGGACGGCCAGAACGAGCAGGACGAAGAGTATGACCACGGTGTCGTGTCCCCCGTTGTCGGCGGTCGGGCGGTGAGTGGGTGGGGTGAGTGCGGTCTGTGCGCCGGACCGGCCGGCTATGACGTCCGGCGCAATGCGCGGACGCCGCGCAACCCGATGCCCCCGACGACCGTCCCCAATACGAAGGAGACGACGGCGAGCGTCAGATGCACCCAGAAGTACGCCGTCGGCTGGCCGTCGTCGAACGCCAGCCCGCTGCTGTCCTTGATCAGGTTTTTGACGAAAGTGACCCAGATGACCCAGCTCCACACCCCGAAGGCGAGCAGGAACCAGGAGACGGGGCGGCTGAGCTTCATGCGTCCAGTATCGCCGTCCGGTGTCCGGTTCCGTGTGCGGGGTGAGGAGGGCGGCGGGACTTCACGCCGTGTGCCATGTACGTTCCTCACCGTGCCCGCACCCACGAAGACCGCCAGGCGATCCCTGCTGGTCACCACCGCCGTCCTGTCGTCCCTCGCGCTGACCGCACCCCTCTCGCACGCCGCGCCCGGACCGTCACCGAGCACCTCGGGGAGCCCGTCACCGAGTACGTCGGAACCGAACGCGTCGGACGGTCCGTCGGGAAAGCCGTCGGCGAGCCCGTCGGCGACTCCCCCGGCGAACATGTCGACCGTCGGCGGTGAGCGCCTGGGCCGGCCCGGGACGCAGGTCAATCTGGCGAGCGGGGTGCCGGTGCTGCCGAAGGAGCTGACCGCGCGGTCGTGGATCGTCTCCGACGCGGAGTCCGGTGACGTGCTCGCCGCGCACAACGCGCACTGGCGGCTGCCCCCGGCGAGCACCCTGAAGATGCTGTTCGCGGACACGGTCCTGCCGAAGTTCGCGAAGACCGACACGCACAAGGTGGTCCCCTCCGACCTGGCCGGCGTCGGTTCCGGCTCCAGCACCGTCGGGATAAAGGAGGGCGAGACGTACACGGTCCACGACCTGTGGCTCGGCGTCTTCCTGCGCTCCGGCAACGACGCCGTGCACGTGCTGGCGGCGATGAACGACGGCGTCGGCTCCACCGTCCGGCAGATGAACGCGCACGCCGAGGAGCTCCAGGCCCTCGACACGCACGCGGTCAGCCCCGACGGCTACGACGCCCCCGGCCAGGTCTCCTCCGCGTACGACCTGAGCCTGATCGCCCGCTCCGGGCTGCAGAAGAAGGACTTCCGCGAGTACTGCTCGACGGTCAGCGCGAAGTTCCCGGGCAGCACGACGAAGAACAAGAAGGGGAAGACGACCCGCGGCTCCTTCGAGATCCAGAACACCAACAGGCTGCTGACCGGGGACTCCGACCTCTCCGTCTACCAGGGCATCGCGGGCGTCAAGAACGGCAACACCACCAACGCGGGCGCCACCTTCACCGGGGTCGCCGAGCGGGGCGGCAAGGTGCTGCTCGTCACGGTGATGAACCCGGAGAAGGACGAGGCCAACGAGGTCTACAAGGAGACCGCGAAGCTCTTCGACTGGGGCTTCAAGGCGGCCGGCAAGGTCGAGCCGGTGGGTGAGCTGGTGCCGCCGAAGAGCGCCGCGCGGGCGAGCGCCCAGCCGGGGGCCGACCCCTCCGGGGAGGCCGGGGGCGCGACCGTCGGCGGCACGGAGGCCGACGACGCGTCGAAGCCGGTGGCGAGCGCCACGGCCGAGGGCGGCTCCGGCGGCATGGGGATCGCGCTGGCGGTCACCGGCGGCGTGCTGGTGCTGCTCGCGGGCGCCGCGTTCCTGGTCAACCGCCGATGGCCGCTGCCGGATCTGGTACGCCGCCGCCGTTGACGCCGGTGGCGCCGGGGTCGTCGGGGTCTTGGTTCTTGCTCTGCGTCGCCGTCCACGCGGCGCAGAACAGCACCAGCTTCGACGTGAAGTTGATCCACAGCAGCAGGGCGACGGGCACGCCGAACGCGCCGTACATGCTCTTCGCGGCCACCCCCTGCATATAGCCGCTCAGCAGCAGCTTCAGCAGCTCGAAACCGATCGCGCCGGTCAGCGCGGCCACGGCCAGCCGGCGGCGCTTCGGCTCGACGCCGGGCAGCAGGGTCAGCACGTACAGGAGCAGCAGGAAGTCGGCGAGTACGGCGACGACGAACGCGGCGGTCCGCAGCAGGACGCTGCCCCAGCCGGCCTCGTCGATGCCGAGCCGGTCGGTGATCCAGCCGACCATGGCGGAGGCCACGGTGGAGGCGGCGAGCGTGACGAGGACGGCGCCGCCGAGCCCGACGAGGATGCCCAGGTCCTTGGCCTTGCGCAGGACCGGGTTCTCCTCGTCGTCGGGCAGTTCCCACACCGCGCGCAGGCACTCGCGCGTCGAGCCGGCCCAGCCGATGCCGGTGAACAGCAGGGCGGCGCCGGCGATGAGCCCGATGGCGCCGGCGTTCTGGGCCAGGGCGCCGATGTCGAGCTGGTCGGAGATGCCGGGCACCTGCTCGGTGATCTTGTCCTGGAGCTCGTTCTCCTGCTCGGTGCTGAGCGTGGCGGCGCCGATCGTGGCGGCCACGGTGAGCAGGGGGAACAGCGCCACGAAGCTGGTGAACGTCATCGCGGCGGCCAGCCGGGTCCACTTCACCCGGTCCAGCCGTTCGAACGACCGCCACGCGTGCGTGGCCGACAGGCGCGTCACCAGCGGCCCGACGACGGGGAGCTTCTTCAGCCAGTCCATGACCCGACTCTGCCCTCGGCACGGAAGACCAATGTCCTGGTGCCCCAGAATCTCAGAACGGTGGCCAGGGCCATGCCGATTCCCGCGCCGGAGACGATGTCCGCGCGCGGTGAGGTGAGACCGAGACCGTAGTGGCTGACGGTCAGGCACAGGAGCTGGACGAGGGCCCCGGCGACGTTCACGGCGAGGAAGACGGCGTACTGGCGCCCTCGCGGGCCGCGCTGCCGGCGGTACGTCCCGAGCGCGTTGCCCGCGTACGCCACCGAGCAGCCCGCGACGAAGGACAGCGCCTTGGCGGTGAGCGGGCCGAGACCGGCCGGGCCGCGCAGCCAGGTGAAGAGGGCGAGGTCGACGGCGTAGGCGAGGAGACCGGCCGCGGCGAAGCCGAGCAGTTCGCGCCGGCTCACCCGCGCGCGGGGGCCCGCCCGTTCCTTACGGCGGGTCCACGCGCGCGTGGTCACCAATTGGCCACCGCCAGACCGTACATCGCGAGCCACACCAGGCCGATCAGGGCGAGCGCGCGGTCGCGCAGGACGACGTCCTCGGGTTCGCCGGCGGTGCCGCGGTCGGCGAAGACGGCGTACCTGAGGATCGCGAGGATGAAGGCCACCACGGACAGCTGCCGCCAGGGCAGCACGCTGGTGTGCGGCACGCCGCCCTCCTCCAGGGCCCACAGGCAGTAGCCGAGGACGGCGACCCCGGCCGCGAGCTGCCACACGAAGCGCAGGTAGCCGGCGGTGTACTCGGTGAGCAACGCGCGGGTGGCGCCGGCCTTCTCGGCCAGGTGCACGGCTTCGGAGTAGCGCTTGGCCGACACCATGAACAGCGCCCCGAATCCGGTCGTGATCAGGAACCAGCGCGACAGCGGGATGCCGAGCGCCAGCCCGCCGACCATGGCCCGCATCAGGAACCCGGTCGTGACGACGACCAGGTCGACGACCAGGACGTGCTTGAGGCTGACGCAGTACGCCAGCTGCATGCCCAGGTACGCCGTCAGCAGCGCGGCGACGGCCGGTGAGACCAGCCAGGCCGCGGCGACCGGCGCGAGGACGCCCAGGACGGCTCCGACGGCGTACGCGACCGGTACGGGGACCTGGCCGGCGGCGACCGGGCGGTGGCGCTTGGTCGGGTGGGCGCGGTCGGCGTCGGCGTCCCGGGCGTCGTTGACCAGGTAGACGGCGGCGGCGCAGGCGGTGAAGAGGAGGAAGACCAGCGCGAGTTGGGTCAGGGCGTGCCGGGAGAAGAGCTGGCCGGCGGCGGCCGGGGCGGCGACGACCAGGACGTTCTTGACCCACTGCCGGGGGCGCGCGGTCCTGAGGAGGCCGCCGGGGAGACCTCCGAGGAGGGTGCCCTTGGAGGGCGGCGGGGCCGGCCGAGGGGGCGTGCGCTGTTCCAGCAGCGCCGCCTCGCGGGTGGGCGCGCTGCCCGTCATGGGCGCGGTCTCAGTCATGAGCGCCCCCTCTCATCCAGCGCGCGCCGACGCGTGCCGTGAGCGCTCCGAGGGCCGCGCCCGCCGCCACGTCCGACGGGTAGTGCACGCCGACGACCAGGCGGGACAGGCACATCGCGGCGGCGAGCGGCGGGACGACGTGCGCGCCCAGCGCGCCGAAGGCGACGGCGGCGGCCACGGCGGAGGTCGCGTGGGAGCTGGGGAAGGAGTGCCGGCCCGCGGTGCGCACCAGGGGCGCGACGTGCGCCGGGCGCGGGCGGCGCACGACTCGTTTCACGCCCATGCTGGCCAGGTGCGCGCCCGCGGTGAGCGCGGTGCCGCGCAGCCAGGCGCCGCGTCGCGCACCGTCCACGGCGGCTCCCGCGAGGCCCGCCGCGAGCCAGAGCGCACCGTGTTCGCCCGCCCAGGACAGGGCGCGCGCGGCACCGGCGACGCGTGGGTGGCCACCCTGGGCGTGGAGCGCCGTGAGGATGCGGTGGTCCAAGTCGTCGAGATCGTCCATGGGGACCCACTGTTCACGCCCGCACCGCCATAACTCCGGCAATATTGAGCGACATCCCATTAATCACCCATTTCGGGGAGGGGATTGATGTTTCGGATGTTTCATAACTGATCGCTCACCACTGGACGATACGGTCAGCGATATGCCTGCCGACACCGTTTCCGTCACCGGCTGGGGCCGCACCGCCCCCACCGCCGCCCGTCTGATCCGCCCACGGACGTACGAGGAGGCCGCCGCCGCCGTCCGGGGCTGCGGGGCCCGCGGGGGCATCCCCAGAGGCCTGGGGCGGGCGTACGGGGACGCGGCGCAGAACGCCGGCGGCACGGTGCTCGACATGACGGGCCTGGACCGCGTCCACGCGATCGACGTCGACGGCGGGACGGTGCTGTGCGACGCGGGCGTCTCCCTGCACCGGCTGATGGAGGTCCTGCTGCCGCTGGGCTGGTTCGTGCCGGTGACGCCCGGCACCCGCTATGTCACGGTCGGCGGCGCGATCGGCGCGGACATCCACGGCAAGAACCACCACGTGTCGGGCTCGTTCTCCCGGCACGTCCTGTCGCTGGAACTGCTCACCGCCGACGGCGAGATCCGCACGGTCGGCCGCGGCACGCCCCTGTTCGACGCGACGGCCGGCGGCATGGGCCTGACCGGCGTCATCCTGACCGCGACGGTCCGGCTCCAGCCGGTCGAGACCTCGCTGATGTCCGTCGACACGGAGCGCGCGCGCGACCTCGACGACCTGATGGGGCGTCTGACGGCCACCGACCACCACTACCGCTACTCGGTCGCCTGGATCGACCTGCTGGCGCGCGGTACGGCGACGGGCCGCGCGGTGCTGACCCGCGGCGACCACGCGCCCCTGGAGGCGCTGCCCGAGGGCACCCGCGCGCGCAGACAGCCGCTGGCCTTCCGCCCCTCCCGCCTCCCGGCCGCCCCCGCCTTCCTCCCGGAGGGCCTGCTCAGCCGGACGACCGTGGGCCTCTTCAACGAGCTCTGGTACCGCAAGGCCCCCCGCGCGCGGACCGGCGAACTCCAGCGGATCTCCACCTTCTTCCACCCCCTCGACGGCGTCCCCCACTGGAACCGGATCTACGGCCGCGGCGGCTTCGTGCAGTACCAGTTCGTCGTCGGCTACGGCCAGGAGGACGCCGTACGCCGGATCGTGCGCCGGATCTCCGAGCGCCGGTGCCCGTCCTTCCTCGCCGTCCTCAAGCGCTTCGGGGACGGCGATCCGGGCTGGCTGTCCTTTCCCGTGCCGGGCTGGACGCTGGCCCTCGACATCCCGGCGGGACTGCCCGGCCTCGGCTCCTTCCTCGACGAACTGGACGAGGAGGTGGCCGCGGCCGGCGGGCGGGTCTACCTCGCCAAGGACTCCCGGCTGCGGCCCGAACTGCTCACCGCGATGTATCCGCGACTGGACGACTTCCGCGCGCTGCGCGCGGAGCTGGACCCGCGCGCGGTGTTCACGTCGGACCTGTCCCGCCGCCTCTCCCTCTAGGCCGTTTCCCCTCCAGGCCGTCTCACCCTCCAGGCCGTCTCACCCTCCAGGCCGTCTCACCCCTGGGCCATCAGGCAATCTCAAGGAGCTGTCGTGAAGGACGCCTTCGGCATTCCCCAGTCCCTGCTCGTCCTCGGCGGTACGTCGGAGATCGCGCTGGCCACCGCGCGCCGCCTGATCGCCCGCCGCACCCGCACGGTGTGGCTGGCCGGGCGCCCGACGCCCGCCCTGGAGACGGCCGCCGCCGAACTGCGCGACCTGGGGGCGGACGTGCGCACCGTCGCCTTCGACGCCCTCGACCCCGACTCCCACGACGCCGTGCTCGGCAAGGTGTTCGCCGAGGGTGACATCGACATGGTCCTGCTCGCCTTCGGGATCCTCGGCGACCAGGCGCACGACGAGCGCGACCCGGTGGCCGCGGTGCGCGTCGCGCAGACCAACTACACGGGAGCGGTGTCGGCGGGGCTGGTCGCCGCGCGCGCGTTGCAGGCGCAGGGGCACGGTTCGCTCGTCGTGCTCTCCTCGGTGGCCGGCGAGCGGGCCCGCCGCGCCAACTTCATCTACGGCTCCAGCAAGGCCGGCCTGGACGTCTTCGCGCAGGGCCTGGGCGACGCGCTGTACGGCACCGGCGTGCAGGTCATGGTCGTACGCCCCGGGTTCGTCCGGTCGAAGATGACCGCGGGTCTGCCGGAGGCGCCGCTGGCGACGACCCCGGAGGCCGTCGCGGCGGCCGTCGAGCTGGGGCTGCGGCGGCGCTCGGAGACGGTGTGGGTGCCGGGCACGCTCCGGGTGGTGATGTCGGCGCTGCGGCACCTGCCGCGGGCGGTGTTCCGGCGGCTGCCGCTGTGACCACAGGTGCAGCCGCCGTCACCCGTGGTCACCGTCGGCGGGTGGGCAGGGAGCCGTGCTCCGGGCGAGCCGCCTGCGGGGGGACGACCGGGCTCGCGAAGGTGAACTCGCGGAGCTTGCGCCACACGCCGTCGGCGCCCTGTTCGTAGAGCCCGAAGCCCGTGCAGGGCCACTGGGCCTCGTAGTCGGCGAGCTCCTCGAAGGCGCGGTCCATGGCCTCGTCGTCGATGCCGTGCGCCACCGTGACATGCGGGTGGTAGGGGAACTGCAGTTCGCGGGCCACGGGGCCGGAGGCGTCCCGGACCTGCTTCTGCAGCCAGGTGCAGGCCTCGGCTCCCTCGGCCACCTGGACGTAGACGACGGGCGACAGCGGCCGGAAGGTCCCGGTGCCGGACAGCCGCATCGGGAAGGCGCGCCCGGCCTCCGCGACCTCCGCGAGATGCGCCTCGATCGCGGGCAGCAGCGCCGCCTCGACCTCGGTCGGCGGCAGCAGCGTGACGTGGGTGGGGATGCCGTGAGCCGCGGCGTCGCCGAAGCCCGCGCGCCGCTCCTGGAGCAGGCTGCCGTGGGGCTCCGGGACCGCGATCGACACGCCGATCGTTACGGTCCCCACGTCGTCTCCTTCGTCGTGTCGGCTTGGTCCTGTGCCGGTTTGTTCTCAGCCGTCCGGCTATCGACTGTACGGCCACAGCTGTGCTCTGGGCAGGCGCAGTCGTAGTGATGTGCAGCGCTCTGCCCGGTGATACGTCCGCGCGCTGATCCTCAGTGCTTGGCGGGCAGGAATCCGACCCGCTCGTAGGCCTGCGACAGCGTCTCCGCGGCGACGGCGCGTGCCTTCTCCGCGCCCTCGGCCAGGATCGAGTCCAGCGTCTCCGGGTCGTCCAGGTACTGCTGGGTGCGCTCCCGGAACGGCGTCACGAACTCGACCATGACCTCCGCGAGGTCCGTCTTGAGCGCACCGTAGCCCTTGCCGGCGTACTTCTCCTCCAGTTCGGTGATACCCGCCCCGGTGAGCGTCGAGTAGATCGTGAGCAGGTTGCTCACCCCCGGCTTGTCCGCCACGTCGTACCGGATCACGGTGTCCGTGTCGGTGACCGCGCTCTTGATCTTCTTCGCGGTCGCCCTGGGCTCGTCGAGCAGGTTGATCAGGCCCTTCGGCGTGGACGCCGACTTGCTCATCTTGATCGACGGGTCCTGGAGGTCGTAGATCTTCGCCGTCTCCCGCAGGATGTACGGCTTCGGGACGGTGAAGGTGGCGCCGAAGCGGCCGTTGAACCGCTCGGCGAGGTCGCGGGTCAGCTCGATGTGCTGACGCTGGTCCTCACCCACCGGGACCTCGTTGGCCCGGTACAGCAGGATGTCCGCGACCTGGAGGATCGGGTACGTGAACAGGCCGACGCTGGCACGGTCGGCGCCCTGCCGGGCGGACTTGTCCTTGAACTGGGTCATGCGGGAGGCCTCGCCGAAACCGGTGAGGCAGTTCATGACCCAGGCGAGCTGGGCGTGCTCGGGGACATGGCTCTGGACGAAGAGCGTGCAGCGCTCCGGGTCGAGACCGGCCGCGAGGAGCTGCGCGGCGGCCAGGCGGGTGTTCGCGCGCAGGTCGGCGGGGTCCTGCGGGACCGTGATCGCGTGCAGGTCGACGACCATGTAGAACGCGTCGTGGGACTCCTGCAGGGCCACCCACTGGCGGACGGCGCCGAGGTAGTTGCCGAGGTGGAACGAGCCTGCGGTGGGCTGGATCCCGGAGAGCACACGCGGACGGCGCTGCACGGCGGAGCCGTTCCCCTGAGGGCGGTCGTGGGCGACGGGTGGGCGGTCAGAAGCCATGCTCACCATTGTCTCAGGTCCCGGGGACCGGTCCGGAACTGGTCGGGAACGGGCTGGACACGGGCGGGAACCGATCCGGCTCCACGGCTGATACGCCGCGCGGCGGCCCGGCCGGGTGCCGGACCGCCGCGGGAGGAGCACGCCGGGAGCCGCTCGATCGGTGACCCGCGCCGCAGGCGCGGGTCAGGGCATCGGCCGGGCGGGTCAGCCGAGGTCGATCTCCGGGTACAGCGGGAAGCCGGCGACCAGGTCGGTGGCGCGGCGGGAGATCTCGTCCGCGATCTTCGGGTCGAGGATGTGCTGGGCCTTGGACGGAGCGCCCTTGCCGGTGGTGCCGGGCTCCGTGCTGGTCAGGACGCGGTCGATGAGGCCGGCGACCTCGTCCATCTCGGCGGTTCCGAGACCCCGGGTGGTCAGGGCGGGCGTACCGATGCGGATACCAGAGGTGTACCAGGCGCCGTTGGGGTCGGCGGGGATGGCGTTGCGGTTGGTGACGATGCCCGAGTCGAGCAGGGCGGCCTCGGCCTGGCGGCCGGTGAGGCCGTAGGAGGAGGCGACGTCGATCAGGTTGAGGTGGTTGTCGGTGCCGCCGGTGACGAGGGTGGCGCCGCGGCGCATCAGGCCCTCGGCGAGGGCGCGGGAGTTGTCGACGATGCGCTGGGCGTAGTCCTGGAAGGAGGGCCGGCGGGCTTCGGCGAGGGCGACTGCCTTGGCGGCCATGACGTGCGGGAGCGGGCCGCCGAGGACCATCGGGCAGCCGCGGTCGACCTGGTCCTTGAGGGAGTCGTCGCACAGCACCATGCCGCCACGGGGGCCGCGCAGCGACTTGTGGGTGGTGGTGGTGACGATCTGGGCGTGCGGGACCGGGTCGAAGTCGCCGGTCAGCACCTTGCCCGCGACCAGGCCGGCGAAGTGCGCCATGTCCACCATCAGGGTCGCTCCCACCTCGTCGGCGATCTCGCGCATGATGCGGAAGTTCACGAGACGGGGGTAGGCGGAGTAGCCGGCGACGATGATGAGCGGCTTGAACTCGCGGGCCGACACGCGCAGTGCGTCGTAGTCGATCAGGCCCGTCGCGGGGTCGGTGCCGTAGGAGCGCTGGTCGAACATCTTGCCGGAGATGTTCGGGCGGAAGCCGTGGGTGAGGTGGCCGCCGGCGTCCAGGGACATGCCGAGCATGCGCTGGTTGCCGAAAGCCTGGCGGAGCTCGGCCCAGTCGGCGTCGGAGAGGTCGTTGATCTGGCGGACGCCTGCCTTCTCCAGGGCGGGGGCCTCGACGCGGGCGGCGAGGACGGACCAGAAGGCGACGAGGTTGGCGTCGATGCCGGAGTGCGGCTGGACGTAGGCGTGCCGGGCGCCGAAGAGCTCGCGGGCGTGTTCGGCGGCGAGGGACTCGACCGTGTCGACGTTGCGGCAGCCGGCGTAGAAGCGGCGGCCGATGGTGCCCTCGGCGTACTTGTCGCTGAACCAGTTGCCCATCGCCAGGAGGGTGGCCGGGGAGGCGTAGTTCTCGGAGGCGATCAGCTTGAGCATCTCGCGCTGGTCGGCGACCTCCTGGCCGATGGCGTCGGCGACCCGCGGTTCGACGGCGCGGATCACGTCGAGGGCCGCGCGGAACGCGGTGGACTCGTGGGAGAGGGGCTGCTGCTCTGACATGGCGGCCTCCGGGCGGCGTGGCTTGAAACGGTCACGGTTCACGGTCGGCCCAGGCGCACGGCACTCGTCCACAGGCCGCTCCCCGATGGTCCGTCCCATCCCAGCGCGCCAGTCACGGCCTGCCGGTCACCCTACCGGGCGCCTCACCGGGCCGAGGTCCCGCGTCCACCATGCGAGCGACGATAGGAAGGGAGGGCAGCCTGACCCCGGGAGGTCTCGTGACCACGACGGAAGCGCTCATCGCCGCGGCGGACGCCCACAGCGCGCACACCTACCATCCGCTGCCGGTGGTGGTCGCCACGGCCGACGGCGCGTGGATGACGGACGTGGAGGGGCGGCGGTATCTGGATCTGCTGGCGGGTTACTCGGCGCTGAACTTCGGCCACGGCAACCGCCGGCTCGTGGCGGCGGCACAGGCGCAGCTGGAGCGGGTGACGCTGACGTCCCGGGCGTTCCACCACGACCGGTTCGCAGCGTTCTGCTCCGAGCTCGCCGCGCTGTGCGGCATGGAGATGGTGCTGCCGATGAACACCGGCGCGGAGGCGGTGGAGGCGGCCGTGAAGACGGCCCGGAAGTGGGGATACCGCGTCAAGGGGGTGCCGGCGGAGAGGGCGGAGATCGTGGTCGCGGGGGGCAACTTCCACGGCCGGACGACGACCGTCATCAGCTTCTCCACCGATCCGGAGGCGCGGGCGGACTTCGGGCCGTACACGCCGGGCTTCGTGATCGTGCCGTACGGGGATCTGACGGCGATGCGGGCGGCGGTGAACGACAACACGGTCGCCGTGCTGCTCGAACCGATCCAGGGGGAGGCGGGCGTGCTGGTGCCCCCGGCCGGCTACCTGGCGGGGGTCCGGGAGCTGACGCGCGAGCGGAACGTGCTGTTCGTGGCGGACGAGATCCAGTCGGGGCTGGGGCGCACGGGACGGACGTTCGCGTGTGAGCACGAGGGGGTGGTGCCGGACGTGTATGTGCTCGGGAAGGCGCTCGGAGGCGGGGTCGTGCCGGTGTCGGCGGTGGTGGCGGGCGCCGAGGTGCTCGGCGTGTTCCGGCCCGGGGAGCACGGGTCGACGTTCGGCGGGAATCCGCTGGCCTGTGCGGTGGCGCTGGAGGTGATCGCGATGCTGCGGTCGGGCGAGTACCAGGCGCGGGCCGCGGAGCTCGGCGGCCGTCTGCTGCGGGAGCTGCGGGTGCTGGCCGGGACGGGCCGGCTGACGGCGGTGCGTGGGCGCGGGCTGTGGGCGGGCGTCGACATCGCTGCGGAGTACGGCACCGGCCGGGAGGTGTCCGAGAGGCTGATGGAGAGGGGGGTGCTGGTGAAGGACACGCGGGGGCCGACGCTCCGGATCGCGCCGCCCCTGGTCGTCTCCGAGGAGGACCTGGACTGGGGACTGGAACAGCTGCGTGCCGTCCTGGATGTGCGGGAGGCCGGGGCGGGGGGCCGGTGAGGCGAGGGCGCGCCGCCCGGAGGCTTCCGCTCGGGCCGCGCCCTCAGCGGATCACGTGCGGCAGGAAACGGGCGTACTCGTCCGTGATCAGGCCGGCGGACTCGCGGATGCCGAGGCCCGCCGGCTCGCCGTCGACGACCCAGGCGCCGAGGACCACGCGGTTGCCGTCGAAGTCGGGAAGGGGTGCCAGCTCCTGGTAGCAGCAGGCCTCTTCCCGTACGACGGGCGCGGCGCCGGGCTC
This sequence comes from Streptomyces sp. NPDC003011, assembly GCF_053591515.1. Taxonomy (NCBI): domain Bacteria; kingdom Bacillati; phylum Actinomycetota; class Actinomycetes; order Kitasatosporales; family Streptomycetaceae; genus Streptomyces; species Streptomyces sp. NPDC003011. The sequence continues at coordinate 55,450 of NZ_JBSFTY010000007.1, read as the reverse complement.
GTGGACCGTGACCCCGGCGCCCTCGCGGCCCAGCAGGGGCTTGGCGACGTACCCGGTCGTCGCCGCCAGGTCGCGGGGGCCGTCGAGGTGGGCGGGGAGGAGGTGGGGGTGGCCGGGGTGGAGTTCCCACAGGACGGCGAGCAGGGCCTTGTTGCTGAGCAGCATCTTCCAGGCCGGCTCGATCCACATCGTCGTCCCGGTGCCGCCGCCGTTGTCGAGGGTGCCCAGGACGTGGTTGGCGAAGCGGTCGGTGGTGAGCCACTCCCAGGGGTAGAGCTTGAAACAGCTGCGGATGAAGCGGAGCCGGTTGTCGACGAAGCGTCCGGACAGCGGGTCCCAGCCGATCTCCTCCAGGGAGATCCAGTCGGTGTCCAGGCCGGCTTGCTCCGCGGTCTCCTTGAGGTAGGCGACCGTCATGAGGTCCTCGCCGAGCGCGTCGGCCGAGGAGTGCGCGAAGTGGAGGGGGCTGCCGGGCGGGAGGAGGGCGGCCTGTCTCTTCCAGGCGGCGACCAGGCGTTCGTGGAGGGAGTTCCACTGGTCGGCGCCGGGGAAGCGTTCCTCCATCCAGAACCACTGGGGTGAGGCGGCCTCGACGAGGGACGTCGGGGTGTCGGCGTTGTACTCCAGCAGCTTCGCCGGGCCGGTGCCGTCGTAGCGGAGGTCGAAACGGCCGTAGAGGGACGGGAGTTCGGCGCGGCGGTGCCAGGCCTCGGCGACCGCCTCGGCCACGCGCGGGTCGGTGATGCCGAGGTCGGCGAAGCGGTTCTCGGCGACGATGTGCCCGGCCGCGGCCAGGCACATGCGGTGGAGTTCCTCCACGACCTCCTCCAGCGCCTCCACCTCGGGGAGCGTGAAGGCGTAGTACGCGCTCTCGTCCCAGTAGGGGCGCAGCGAGTCGTCGGGGTGGCGGGTGAGCGGGTAGACCAGGCCCTGTTCCTCGACGGTCCGCTGCCAGCCGGGGCGGGGCTCGATGGTGTGACGCTGCATGCGGGGTTCCTGAGGGGGTGGGGGCGGGTCTTCGGAGCGGGCGGCCTGTCAGCCGCCGGAGCTCTTGCCGCCGCTGCCGCCGTCACCGCCGTCACCGCCGCTGCCGAGGCCGCCGCGGTCGACACCGCTGCCGCCGCTGCCGCCGCCGCTCGAACCGCCGGATCCCTTGCCCGACTTGGTGAAGGAGCCGTTCTTGATCCAGCCGCCCTTCTTCTTGCCGCCGTAGTAGTAGGCGCCGTCGACGCTGGTGGTGGACGTGCAGTTCTTGTCGGCGACGACCCGGTAGCCCTTGGCGAGGGTGTAGCTGTCGCGGTCGACGCAGCGCTTGTCGGGGTCCGAGGAGCAGGCCGTCAGGGCCGCGGCGAGCAGTCCGACGCCGCCCAGCGCGACCGTGCCCGAGCGAAGTCGCCGACGTGCGTCCGCCATGTTCGTGTCCCCCCGTTGCCGGGCCCGGTGCACGGCCCGTGTCGATGTCCGGCGGTCATCTTAGAGATCGGCGGGAGAGGGCGCGCGGGCGGGCCGCCGTTGATCCTCTGTGCCTAGGGAGCGGCCGGCGGCTCGGGAAGCGCCGCGCACAGCGCGTCCAGTGCCGCGAACCACGCGTGGTCCGGCGGGGTTCCGTAGCCCACCACCAGGGCGTCCCGCCGCTCCACGGCCGCCTCGGGATGCCGGTAGCGGTGCAGTCCGTGCACGGCCAGTCCCTGCCATGCCGCCGCCCGCAGCGCCGCCGGTTCGGTGCCCGGCGGGAGCCGCAGCACCACGTGCAGGCCGGCCGCGATACCGGTGGCGTGGATGTGCGGGGCCCGCCGCGCGAGTGCGGCCACCAGCGCGTCCCGGCGCCGCCGGTAGTGCAGGCGGGCCGACCGGACGTGCCGGTCGTAGGCGCCGGAGGTGATGAACTCGGCCAGGGTCAGCTGGTCCAGCACCCCGCACGACCAGTCCACGCCGCCCTTGGCCGCGACGACCTCGGGGGCGAGCGACGGCGGCACGACCATCCAGCCCAGACGCAGGCCCGGGGCCAGTGACTTGCTGGCGGTGCCCAGGTAGACGACGTGGTCGGGGTCGAGGCCCTGGAGGGCGCCCACCGGCCGGCGGTCGTAGCGGAACTCCCCGTCGTAGTCGTCCTCGACGATCAGCCCGCCGCGCCGCGCCCAGTCCGTCACCGCGGCCCGCCGGTCGGGGTGCAGGGCGCCGCCCATCGGGAACTGGTGGGCGGGCGTCAGCAGTACGGCCCGCTCCTCGGCGCCCAGCTCCTCGACGCGTGTGCCGAGTTCGTCGAGCCCCAGCGGCACCGTCCGCAGTCCGGCGCGCGCCAGCAGCCGCCAGTGCGCGTCGAGGCCGTACGACTCCACGGCCAGGGTGGTCAGCCCGCGTTCCCGCAGCACCTGGCCGAGCAGCATCAGCCCGTGCGCGAAGCCGGAGCAGATGACGATGCCGTCCGGATGCGTGCGCACCCCGCGAACCCGCGCCAGGTAGCCGGCCAGGGCGGTGCGCAGTTCCACCCGGCCGCGCGGATCGCCGTAGCCGAGGGCGTCGTACGGGGCGACCGCCAGCGCGCGGCGGGACGCCTTGAGCCAGGCCGTGCGGGGGAAGGCGGACAGGTCCGGGGTGCCGGGGACGAGGTCGTACGCCGGACGGGACGGTGTCCGTCCGCCGGGTGCCGGGCCGGCGGACGGACGGGTCACCGGACCGTCCCCCTGCCCGAGAGGGGTGGCAGGCGGCCCCGTCGCCACGCTCGTGCCGGAGCCCTGCCGGGCGGTGAGCCGGCCCTCGGCGACCAGGTCGGCGTAGGCCTCGGCGACCGTGTTGCGGGCGATGCCCAGGTCGGCGGCGAGCGCGCGGGAGGAGGGCAGCCGGGTGCCGGGGGCGAGGCGGCCGGTGCGGACGGCCTCGCGCAGGGCGTCGGTCAGACCCCGGCGCAGGCCCGGACCGGCCGGTTCGAGATGGAGGTCGACCCCCAGAGTGGCCCAGGATTTCCGCATGGAAGTGGACCATACCCTTGGGCAGCTTCGCTCCTAGGGTCGAGGACATGACGACGACGAACAGCGACACCGCCACGGCGCCCGCGGAGTACGCCCCCGCACACACCCCCCGGCTCAACTGGACCGAGCACGCCCCCGAGGTCTTCAAGGCGATGCTCCGGCTGGACGCGGCCGCCCGCGAGGGCCTCGACCCGAAGCTGCTGGAGCTGGTGAAGATCCGCGCCTCGCAGATCAACCGCTGTGCGCTCTGCGTCGACATGCACAGCAAGGACGCGCTCGCGGGCGGCGAGAGCGTCGAGCGGATCATCCAGCTCAGCGCCTGGGAGGAGTCGGAGCACTTCTACACCGAGAAGGAGCTGGCGGCGCTGGCGCTGACGGAGGCGGTGACCGTCCTGACGGAGGGCTTCGTGCCGGACGCCGTGTACGAGCGGGCCGCCCGGCACTTCGAGGAGCCCGAGCTGGCCCGGCTGATCGCCGCGATCACGGTGATCAACGCGTGGAACCGGTTCGGGGTGACCTGCCGGCTCGTGCCCGGCCACTACGAGCCGGGGCAGTACACGTGACCCCGCGGACACGGCACCTCGACCCCGCCGTCGGACAGGCCATGTCCGCCCTCAGCGCCGCCGCGAAGCAGGGGCTCGGCGATCCCGCCCTCGCCGAGCTGGTGGTGATCCGGGCGTCGCAGCTCAACCACTGCGCGTTCTGTCTCGACCCGCACCTCACGACCGCCCGCGCGCACGGGGTGAGCGAGCGGCAGCTCGGCCTGCTGAGCGCCTGGGCGGAGGCCGAGGACGTCTACGACGAGCGGGAACGGGCCGCGCTCGCGCTGACGGAGGCGGTGACCCTCCTGACCGGGGCGACCTCCCAGGCCTTCGGCTCCGGGGCGGGCTTCGTGCCGGACGCCGTGTACGAGCGGGCCGCCCGGCACTTCGACGAGGGCGAACTGGCCCATCTGACCGGCCTGATCGTCGCCATCGACAACTGGAACCGGGTGATGGTCGCGCGCCGGATCCCGCCAGGGGGTTACACACCATGAGCAAGGTCGACACGTTTCGCGCGCTGCACCACGGCCGGGTTCCCGACGACCCGCTCGTCCTGCCCGGCCCCTGGGACGCGGCCAGTGCCCGGGCGTGCGTGGAGGCGGGGTTCCCGGCGCTCGCCACGCCCAGCGCGGGCGTCGCCGCCTCCCTCGGGTACGCGGACGGGCAGACCCCGGCCGACGAGATGTTCGCGGCGGTCGCCCGGATCACCCGGGCGGTGGACGTACCCGTGTCGGCCGATGTGGAGGGCGGGTACGGCCTGCCGCCGAAGGAGCTGGTCGAGCGGCTGTGGGAGGCGGGTGCCGTGGGCTGCAACCTGGAGGACTCCGCCGGGGGCGTCCTCAAGGACGCGCGGGCCCACGCCGACTGGCTCGCCGAGGTGCGCTCCGCGGCGGCCGACCGGCTCTTCGTGAACGCGCGGATCGACACCTTCGTCCGGGGCGTCACCGATCCCGCACAGGCCATCGAGCGGGCCGCGCTGTACGTCGCCGCGGGCGCCGACTGCGTCTATCCGATCGGCGCCCCGACGGCCGTACTGCCGTTGCTGCGGTCCGGGATCCAGGGTCCGCTGAACATGTTCGCCACGCTGGACGGCGAGGGCCCCTCGCCCACCGCGCTCGGTGAACTCGGGGCCACCCGCGTCACGTTCGGGCCGTGGTTGCAGCGCCGGGCCACGGCGGCCCTCAGGGAGATCGCCGCGGGACTGACGTAGCCGGGATCAGGACAGCCACGACTTCCAGGTGGACTCGTGGCCGTCCGCCCACTTCTTCGCCGCCTCCTCCGGTGACAGCTTCTGGTCGGCGATCATCAGGGAGACCTCGTTCTGGTCCTCGGTCGTCCACCTGAACTTCTTCAGGAGGGCCGCCGCCTTGCCGCCGCTCTTCGCGAAGTCCGTGTTGAGGTACTTCTGCAGCGGGGTGTGCGGATAGGCGCAGGCGACCTTCTCCGGGTCGGCGTCGCAGCCCTCCTTGTAGGCGGGCAGCTTCACCTCGGTCATGGGGACCTTCTCGAAGAGCCACTGCGGGGAGTACCAGTACGTGAGGAAGGGCTTCTTCTCCTTCGCGAACTGCTTCATCTGCGTGATCTGGGCGGCCTCCGACCCGGCGAAGACGACCTGGTAGTCCAGCTTCAGGTTCTTCACCAGCGCCTGGTCGTTGGTGACGTAGGAGGGCGAGCCGTCCATCAGCTGGCCCTTGCCGCCGCTCTCCGCGGTGCGGAACCGGTCCGCGTACTTGTCGAGGTTCTTCCAGTCGGTCACGTCCGGGTGCTGCTCGGCGAAGTACGTGGGGACGTACCAGCCGATGTGCCCGGTCACGCCGAGGTCGCCGCCCGGTGTGATCGTCTTCTTGTCCCGGACGTAACGCTGTTCCTGCTCCGGGTGGCCCCAGTCCTCCAGGATCGCGTCGACCCGGCCCTGGCTGAGCGCGTCCCAGGCGGGCACCTCGTCGACCTGGACGGTGTCGACGCGGTAGCCGAGTTCGTGCTCCAGGAGGTACTGGGCGACGGCGACGTTGGCCTGCGCGCCCACCCAGGACTGGGTGGACAGGGTCACGGTCTTCGCACCCTGGGCGCCCGCGAACGGCGAGGCCTGCCGGGTCATGTCGGCGGCGCCGCACCCGGTCAGCAGCAACAGCGCGCCCCCCACGGCAGTCGTACGGACGCGCATGTCAGGCTCCCTTCGTCGGGCGGCGTTCGGTCGGCTGGGTCACCCGGTCGAGCATCAGGCCGAGGCAGACGATCGCCGCGCCGGCCACCAGACCGGTCGCCAGGTCGCCCTGGGCGAGGCCGAAGACGACGTCGTAGCCGAGCGCGCCGCCGCCGACCAGGCCGCCGATGATGACGACGGCGAGGACCAGGACGACGCCCTGGTTGACGGCGAGCAGCAGGGCGGGGCGGGCGAGCGGGAGCTGGACCTGCCGCAGCTGCTGGCCGCTGGTGGCGCCGAGGGAGCGCGCCGACTCCATGGCGGCCGGGTCGACCTGACGCAGCCCCTGGGTGGTGATGCGGACGACGGCGGGCAGCGCGTAGACCACGGCGGCGGCCACGGCCGGGGCGCGGCCGACGCCGAACAGGGCGACGACCGGGATCAGGTACACGAACTGCGGCATGGTCTGGCAGACGTCCAGGACGGGCCGCAGCACCCGCTCGAAGCGCTCGCTGCGGGCCGCCGCGATGCCGGTCGCGAAGCCCAGGACGAGGGTGACGGCGACCGCCGCCAGCACCTGGGACAGCGTGTCCAGGGACGGCTTCCAGACGCCGAGCACACCGATCGCGGCCATCGCGAGGACGGCGGTGAGCGCGGTGCGCCAGGTGCCGATCAGCCAGGCGAGGGTGGCGACGATCAGCAGCACCGACCACCAGGGCAGCCCCTGCAGGCCGTCCCGGACCGGGTCGAGGACCCAGGTGGTGAAGTGGCCCGCCCAGTCGGCGGTGCCGCCCACGACCGGGACGCCGGAGTACAGGTGCGCGGTCATCCAGTCGACGGCCCGGTTGACCGGCTCGGCGATGTTCAGCGTCCACGCGTCGGGCCAGTCGAGCCGGCCCGCCAGCCGTCCGGCCACCGCTACGGCGACGGCGGCGACGAGCGCGTACGCCCATCCCGCGCGCCGCGGGCCCTCGGACCGGGCGGTGTGGTCTCCCGCCGCGCCGGTGATCCGGTCCAGGACGACGGCGAGGAGCACGATCGGGATCCCGGCGGCGAGCGCGGCGCCCACGTCGACCGAGGCCAGCGCCTGGTAGACGCGGTCACCGAGGCCGCCCGCGCCGATCACCGACGCGATGACCGCCATGGACAGCGCCATCATGATCGTCTGGTTGAGGCCGAGCAGGAGTTCCTTGCGGGCCAGCGGGACACGGGCGGTCAGCAGCCGCTGGCGGGCGGTGGAGCCGAGCGACTCGACCGCCTCCAGCACCTCCTTGTCGGCGCCGCGCAGGCCGAGCGCGGTCAGGCGCGCCATCGGCGGGGCGGCGTAGACGACGGTGGCGAGGACGGCCGCGGGGACGCCGATGCCGAAGACCAGGACCACCGGGAGGAGGTAGGCGAACGCGGGCAGCACCTGCATGGTGTCCAGGACCGGCCGCAGGATCCGGTCCATCCGGTCGGACAGCCCGGCGGCCAGACCCAGCAGGGCGCCCACGACGACCGACGCGAGCACGGCCACGACCATCAGGGCGAGGGTCTGCATGGTCGGCACCCACATGCCGAGCAGGCCGCAGGCCAGGAACGCGGCACCGGTGCCGAGGGCCATCCTGATCCCGGCGGCCCGCCAGGCGACCAGCCCGGCGACGGCGGTGACCCCGGCCCAGCCGATGCCGAGCAGCACCAGGTACACGGCGCGTACGGAGAGCACGACCGCGTTGCTGACGTAGCCGAAGAAGTAGAGGAACAGCGGGTGGCTGTCGCGGTTGTCGATGATCCAGTCGCTGGTCCTGGACAGCGGCTCGGTGAGGTCGACGGTGAGCGCGGCGGGCCAGCTGCCGCTCGCCCAGCGGGCGTTCGCCAGCGGGACGAGTACCGCGGCGGCCAGGGCCAGCAGGGCGAGCTTGGCGACCGCGCGGTGCTTGAGGACACCGGGGAGGGAGACGCGGGGGACGGGAGCGGTGACCGTTGCCATCAGACCGCCTCCTGGTGGAGCTCCGTTCCGGCCACGACGTCCAGGAGCCGTTCGTGATCGACGACCCCCAGACACCGGCCGTCCTCCACGACACACGCGGGCCGGTGGCTCTCGGCGACCACCTTGATCGCTTCCGCGACCACCGCGTCGGCGGCGAGCGCGCCCGGGTGGCCGGGGCCGCCGCACTCGCCGGCGCGCATGGCCCTGCGGACCGTCATGACCTGCTCGCGCGGGACGTCGCGGACGAACTCGCGGACGTAGTCGTCGGCCGGGGAGCCCACGATCTCCTCCGGAGTGCCCAGCTGCACCACCCGGCCGTCGCGCATCAGCGCGATGCGGTCGCCGAGTTTCAGTGCCTCGTTGAGGTCGTGGGTGATGAACACCATCGTGCGGCCCTCCTCGCGGTGCAGCCGCACGACCTCCTCCTGCATGTCGCGCCGGATCAGCGGGTCGAGCGCGCTGAACGGCTCGTCGAACAGCAGCACCTCGGGGTCCACGGCGAGCGCGCGGGCCAGGCCGACGCGCTGCCGCTGGCCGCCGGACAGCTGGCCGGGCCTGCGCTGCTCCATGCCCTCCAGGCCGACCTTCCTGACGACCTGGGCGGCCCGCTCGCGCCGCTCGGACCTGCCGAGGCCCTGGATCTCCAGGCCGTAGGCCACGTTGTCGAGGACCGTGCGGTGCGGGAGCAGACCGAAGTGCTGGAAGACCATCGCGGCGCGGTGGCGGCGCAGTTCGCGCAGCCGGGACCGGTCCATGGAGCGCACGTCCTCACCGTCGATGACGATCGTGCCGGCGGTCGGTTCGATCAGCCGGGTCAGACAGCGCACCAGCGTGGACTTGCCGGAGCCGGACAGCCCCATGACGACGAAGACCTCCCCCTTGCGCACGTCGAAGGAGACGTCCTGCACGGCGGCCGTGCAGCCGGTGCGGGCGCGCAGCTCGGCGGGGGCGAGGGCGGCCAGCTCCGGGTCGGCGGGGACGCTGTCGGCCTTGGGGCCGAAGACCTTCCACAGGCCGTCGACGGAGAAGACGGGAGTCGTGTCCGGGCTCGCGGATGTACCCGTACCGGTACCCGTAGTCGTAGTCGTAGTCGTAGTCGTACTCATCACGCACCACCTCGCATCAGGTCGACGGCCTTCTCCCCGACCATCAGCACCCCGATCATCGGATTCACCGCCGTCATGGTCGGGAAGACGGACGCGTCGGCGACGCGGATGCCGTCCAGTCCGCGGATCCTCAACTCGGGATCCACGACGGCCAGCCCGTCGTCGGCGGCACCCATCCGGCAGGTCCCCGCCGGGTGGTACACGGTGTGCGCGACCTTGCGGGCGTACTCGCTCAGCTCCTCGTCGCCCGTGACGTGCGGACCGGGGGCCACCTCGCGCCTGAGCCAGCCGGCGAGCGGCTCGGTGGCGGCGATCTCACGGGCGATCCTGATGCCGTCGACGAGGGTACGGGCGTCGTAGTCGTCCTCGTCCGTGAAGTAGCGGAAGTCCAGGGCGGGCTTGACCGACGGGTCGGCGCTGGTCAGGTACAGGCGCCCGCGGCTCTTCGGCTTGGGGATGTTCGGGGTCATCGAGACGCCGTACGGCGGGCGTTCGTAGCCGAGGCGCTCCGGGTTGTCCGTGAACGGGATCTGGTAGAAGTGGAACATCAGGTCGGGGCCCGCGTGTCCGGGGTCGCGGCGCACGAACAGGCCCGCGTCGGAGTCCATCGCGGAGTTCTCGGGGATCGGGCCGTCGGTCTCCCACACGATCACCGACTCGGGGTGGTCGAGCAGGTTCTCGCCGACGCCCGGCAGGTCGAGCACGACCGGGATGCCGAGCGCCTCCAGGTCGGCCTTCGGGCCGATGCCGGAGTGCAGCAGCAGGCGGGGCGAGTCGACCGCGCCGGCGCACAGCAGGACCTCGTTGCGGGCCCGGACCAGGATCTCCTGACCGTCCTTGGTGCGCACGTGGACGCCCTCGGCGCGGGTGCCGTCCAGCTCCAGCCGGTACGCCCAGGTCTCCAGCAGCAGATGGAGGTTGGGCCGCTCGTCCATCACCGGGTGCAGGTACGCCACCGACGCCGACGAGCGCTTGTTGGTCTCCGGGTGGTAGGCGAGGTCGAAGAAGCCGACGCCGTCGTCGAACGGCTTCGTGTTGAAGCCCTCGATCCGGGGGACGTCCAGTGCCGTGCGCGCGGCGTCGACGAAGTCGCGGGCGATGGCGTTGCGGTCCTTCTCGTCGACCGGGACGATGTTGTTCTTCAGCCGGGCGTAGTACGCCTCCATGGGCACCGCGCCCCAGCCCTCGGCACCGGCCCGTTCCCACTCGTCCCAGTCGGACGGCAGCGGCTTGAAGGCGATCAGGGTGTTGTGGGACGAGCATCCGCCCAGGACGCGGGCGCGGCTGTGCCGGATGTGCGAATTCCCGCGTGGCTGCTCGGTGGTGGGGTAGTCGTAGTCGAGTTCGCCGCCGAGCAGGCCCATCCAGCGGCGCAGGGTCAGCACGTCGTCGCGGCCGACGTCGCTGGGGCCGCCCTCGATGACGGCGACGGTGACGTCGGGGTCCTCGGTGAGGCGGGAGGCGATGACGGAGCCTGCGGTGCCGCCGCCGATGACGACATAGTCGTAGACCTGGGGGTTCTCGGGCATGGGGGTGCTCCAGGGGCTTGAGGACCGGACCGGCTGGGGGGTGGCGACCGGAGCCGGCGAGGGCTTGCGGGCGGGGGACGGGCGAAGCTGCCGGCCAGGGCCGACCGGGGAAAAGGGCTTGAGCCGGCGCGGGGAGACCGTCGCCGGCGCGGGGGGAGGCGTCAGCCGGCGAACCAGCGGACGGGCCTCGGCGCGAGGTTCTGGTAGACGTGCTTGGTCTCGCGGTACTCGGCGAGTCCGGCGGGGCCGAGTTCGCGGCCGACTCCGCTCCTGCCGAAGCCGCCCCACTCCGCCTGCGGGAGGTAGGGGTGGAAGTCGTTGATCCAGACGGTGCCGTGGCGCAGCCGCCCCGCGACCCTGCGGGCCCGGCCCGCGTCGGCGGTCCAGACGGCGCCCGCGAGCCCGTACTCGGTGTCGTTGGCGAGGGCGACGGCCTCGTCCTCGGTGCGGAAGGTCTCGACGGTGAGGACCGGTCCGAACACCTCTTCCCGTACGACCTTCATCTCGCGGTGGCAGTGGTCGAGGACGGTCGGCTCGTAGAAGTAGCCGTTCTCGGGCCGCTGCGGTGACGGCTCGGGGCGCTTGCCGCCGGAGCGCAGCACCGCGCCCTCCTTGAGCGCGGAGTCGACGTACGCCTCCACCTTGGCGCGCTGCTGCTCGGAGACGAGCGGACCGCACTCGACGCCGTCCTCCGTGCCGCGGCCGAGCCGGATCCGGTCCGCCCTGCGGGCGAGCTCCGCGACGAAGCGGTCCCGGACCGACTCCTCGATGATGAGCCGGCCGCCCGCCGAGCAGACCTGGCCGCTGTGGATGAAGGCCGCGTTGAGGGCCTGGTCGACGGCGGTGTCGAAGGCCTCCTCGGTGGCGCAGGCGTCGGCGAAGACGACGTTGGGGTTCTTGCCGCCGAGTTCGAGGGCGACCTTCTTGACGCCCGCAGCGGCGGCCTGGGCGACCTTCGTGCCGCTGACCAGGCCACCGGTGAAGGAGACGAGGTCCACGTCGGGGTGTTCGGCGAGGCGGGCTCCGACCGTGTGGCCGGGGCCGGTGACGATGTTCGCCGCTCCGGCGGGCAGGCCCGCCTCGGCCAGCAGACCGATCAGGGCGACCGTCGTCATGGGGGTGATCTCACTGGGCTTCACCACGAAGGTGTTGCCGGCCGCGAGCGCCGGGGCGATCTTCCAGCTGGCCTGGAGCAGGGGGTAGTTCCAGGGGGTGATCAGCGCGCACACGCCGACGGGCTCGTGCACGACGACGCTGTGGATGTCGGGCGAGCCCGCGTCGACGACCCGGCCGGGCGCTTCGCCGGCGACGAGGTCGGCGAAGTAGCGGAAGGCGTCCGCGACACAGTCGATGTCGACCCGGCCCTCCTCGACGGTCTTGCCCGCGTCCCGGCTCTCCAGCAGTCCGAGCTCTTCGCGGTCGCGTACGAGGAGATCGGCGACGCGCCGCAGCAGTGCGGCGCGTTCCAGGACGGGGGTGCGGGGCCAGTCGCCGTGGTCGAACGCCTTCCGGGCCGCCGCGACCGCCCGGTCGGTGTCCTTCTCGTCGCCCTCCGCGACCACGGCGAACGGCAGGGCGTCCGCGGGGTCGATGATCTCGCGTGTGGCGCCGGAGACGGCTTCCAGCCACTCCCCGTCCGCGTGGATGGTCTTCCGCGCCTGCGGTTCCAGTCTGTCCGCCATGATCGGCATTGCCTTCCGTTCCTGTTCAGTGCCCCTGTGTCACACGGAGGTCACTCGTCGGGACCGGGAGCACATTCCCTCGGCCGTCGATTGCATGCGCAACCCATGGCCGAAAGTGCGCCGTGTCACTGGGCATGCGGGCGAACGGGGCAAAACGCACACTGGGGGATGGTGCGTCCGTGAGGCACCGGTGAAGCACCGGTGAAGCCCGCTCCGGAGGTGACGCCATGGCCGTGAAGGCCGATCTGCGCGGCGGCGAGGACGGCGGCAGCGTCGAGATCGCCAGCCAGGCGGGGCGACGAGGGCACTGGCCGGCACCGCGATCGGGACGCCTCCAGCGGGCCGTCGACGACTCCCCCGGGCCGGCCTCCCCGACGAAGGGCGGGGACCTACGACGTGGTCGTGTCGTGCGTGACGTGGCCTGGCGTGAGGTGAGGTGAGGTGACGGGAGGTGCCGTGACTCAGTCGATCGCCGCCGGGTCGCAGGCGTAGGGCGGGCAGAAGTGGTCCAGCGCCGTGGTGAGCAGTTCCAGTTCGTCCTCGCGGCCGTCGGAGTCGGGGCCGTAGGCCGCTATGGCGTAGATGTTGCCGTCCTCCGCCACGAACCGCTCGTCGTACACGTGCCAGGTGCCGACGTCCGGTTCGCCCTTGAGGCTGTCGGCCAGATACTCCAGCCGTGAGCCGGTGAACGTGCCGTCGTCGAGGTCCTTGAAGGAGAGCTGCCTGAAGCCGTCCGGCTTCGGGGTCCGGTCGGACAGGTACAGGTCGAAGGAGGCGTCCGGGGACTCCTCCGCGACCTGGTAGACCTGGAGCCGGCGTTCGCCGTCCGCGCTGCGGTAGCTGACCACGGCGATGCCGTACTGGGACTCCACCGTGGTGCGCGACCAGCCGGCGGGCCGCGCGATGCGAAAGCCCTCGGTGTCCTCGTACGACTCGTAGCCCGCGGGGAGTTCGGGGGCCGGCACGGACGGGGAGACCGTCTGCCCGGTGGGCGTCGGCGACGGGCCGGTCTGCTGCGAGACCCCGGCCGACGGGGACGACGGGGAGCCGCTCGCCGCGGCCGACGGCTTGTCCTCGTCGTCCTTGCCGACCACCAGGGTCAGCACCAGGCTCACGGCGACCCCTACGACGGCCGCGCCGGTCAGCACCGACCACACCAGCCGGCGGCTCATACCCCGGGCCGGGGCGGGAGCGGGGGGCTGGTCCGCGGGCGGCCAGGCAGCGCCGGGCCACTGAGCGGGCGGCCAGGCACCGTGAGCGCCGGCCTCCTGCCCCGCCGAAGCCGACCCGTTCCCCGTCACCTCGGTCGCCGACCACGCCGGCCCGCCGGCGTCCGGGGAACCCACGGTGTCCGTCGCCGCCGGCCCGTGCCGGCCACCGTGCCCGCCGGCGCCTGGCCAGCCGGCGGGGGCGGCAGCGGACGAACCCTCCGCGGACACCGCGCTCGACGCCCCTGCGCCCGCAGCACCCGCACCCGACTGCCCGCTCGCCGACACCTCACCGGCACCACCGGCCGGACCACCCGCCGGACCACCCGCCGCCCCTTCGTCCCCCGGCGCGAACGCCGGTCGGGCCGGCGGGGGCGGGGTGACCGACGCGGACGTGTCACCCGTGCCGTCGGTGTCCTCCCAGCGCTGGGTCTCCTCGTTCCAGTACCGCACTCCCCCGCTCATCGCGTCCCTCCCCGTTCCGCGCTCGGATCGCCGTTCACATGCCCAGCAGGCCGGCCACGGCTCCGGCCGAGGCGATCAGGCCGACCAGGGCCTGGGAGTCCTGGAGGAGTTGCCGCAGGCGGTCGAGGCGCGACGGCGCCGCCGCCCCGGTACGGGTGATCTCCTCCTCCGTGTCGGCGAGCGCCTCGTCCAGCGCGGCCGTCTCCTCGCTGGCCCGCACCCGGGTCAGGTCGGCCCGCAACTCCCGTACCGCCGCCAGCAGTTCCTCGGCGGCCTGGTCGCGCGGGACGCCCGTGCCGTGGTGGCTCTCGGCATGCGCGTGGCTGCCGATGGCGAACGTGCTCCGCGAGACACCCCCGCTGATGTTGACGTTCGGCTCATTCGTTGCCATCGGTACCGGATCCCTTCTGCGGCGCCGCGCCGCCGGAAGTCGTAGGAGAGGAAGAAGCAGAGGAAGAAGCAGAGGAAGCAGAGGAAGCAGTCGTGGAGGAGGCCCTCGCGTGGCCGCCGACGGCGAACGTGCTGCCCTCGACACCGCCCTCGATGTTCAGGCCACCACCGCTGATGTTCACGATCTTCTGGACGAACTCGCCGGTCTGGTAACCGGATTCGGCCAGCGCGGCCCGCACCCCGTGGGCGACCCGGTCCTGCACGCTCTTGAGGTAGCGGGAGGCGTCCATCTCCTGGAAGGTCGACCCGGCGCGCGCCGAGCCGAGCTCCCGCACCGACAGGGCCGGCCCGTCGGGCAGCGCGCCCGCGTGACCGCCGGTCAGCAGCCGCCACCCGTGGACGAGCCCCTTGCCCAGCACGACCAGGGAGCGGGCCGCGGACCCGGGCACCCGGGCGACCGCCCAGGCGGCCTTGCCGGCCACGTTGTTGTGGCGGAAGGCGTGGGCCGTACGGTCGGCGTTCTTGAAGGTCTCCCGCACCGGCAGCAGCACATGCGGGGCGATCTCCAGCATGAGCATGCGGCCCTGGGTGTGGACGCGCACGAACACCGTGACGACCAGTTCCTCCTCCCAGCCGCCGACCCGGACGCGCAGGAAGTGCCGCCGCTTCTCGGCGCCCTCCTCGACCGCGCGCTCCCGGTGCTCCTCGAACGCCCGCACGGTGTACGGCGCCTCCTCGCGCCGCCGCAGCCCCTCGGCGGGCAGGAACACGCACTCGTCGATCTCCAGCCACCGCAGCCGGTCGCGCACGGTGTGAGCGGCGAACTCGGCGGGCAGCCGGAGCTGTTCGAGCAGCGGCCGGATCTGGTCCAGCACCGTGCGGTTGCCGAGCGGCTGCTGCTTCTTCATGCCGTCGGGGCGCAGTTCGACGGCCAGCACCCAGGTCTCATAGGCCTCGCCCGCCCCGCAGAAGGGCCGCGCCTCGTGGTACATGACCAGCGGGGCGTGCTGTTCGACCCGGATGCGTTCCTTCAGCCGTTGGAACCTCCCCCGCCCCTCGGCCTGCTCCGCCGGGTCGCCGGCGACGTCCGGGAAGCGCGTCGGGGACAGTTCCGCGGCCATCATCCGGGCGAACTGGGCCCGCTGCGCGGCCACGCACAGCGCGATGAGCGCGAACACGCCGAGCGTCAGCCAGGCCTGCCACGGTTCGATCAGGCCGTCGGCCTGGGTCGGGTCGGGGAAGAGCAGGTCGGTCCAGCCGGACGAGTCGCTGGAGTAGCCGTACGAGTACGAGCCCGAGTCCGAGTACGAATCCGAGTACGAGTCCGAGTAGGACGACGAGTCGTCGTCCGAGCCGCCGAAGGCGGTGACGAGCGTGAGGACCAGGAACATCGCGAAGGTGAGGCGGCCCCACCAGCGGAGCAGGAAGGCGGGCAGCCGCCGGTAGACGGGCGGGTCGGCGGCGCCGCCGCGGACCCGGCCGGCGATGGCGAGCAGCAGGCTGGGACCCAGGAAACCGACCAGCAGACCGCCGGTCAGCGGCAGCCCCACCACCCACAGGAAGAGGACCAGCGCGGCCCACAGCAGCTCCTGGCGGCGGGCACGCAAGGCATGCGCGAGCACCCGGGCCGCGTCGAAGCCGAGCGAGGGCGCGACGATCCGCTGTTCGTTGAGGTGGAGCTGCTCGATGACCCTGTCCCGGTAACCGGAGTCCAGGTAGGCGCCCGCGCACAGCAGCCGGGTCGCCTCGCTGGCGTGCGGCGCGATGGGCGGGTGTGGTGGTGCCGAGGGCGCCGGTGGGGCGCCGGTCTGTGTCGGCTGTGGTTGCTGAGGCACGTATGCGGTGCTCACGCCGCTCCCCCGATGCGTGGAAAACCCTTGCTCACCGTGTTGTTGACAAACCATCAGCATAGGGGGGCGGAGGGGGCCGGGGGAACCGGAATCCCCGGCTGCCACCCGTGGCCGCACCGGACCCTTTGACCAGGGTCAGAGAAGTTACGGGGTGTCCCTGCGGGAGCTCAGGAACCGGCTCGGGCTCGACGCGCGGGGTGCCTGAGCCGGATGGTGCAGGCGCTGGAGGCGCAGGGCCTGGTCCGGGTGAGCGTGCACCCGGACGACAACCGCATGAGGCGTCCGCCCGCGGCTTCGACGTCGTACACCTGGACACCCACGCCACGCTCACCGGCGCAGGCCCCGTCCCGGAACGGATTCCGGGGCGGGGCCTGCGGTGAAGGGGTGCCGCTCGCCGTCAGATGAGGCCGAGCCCGCGGACCGCCTCGCGCTCCTCCTCGAGCTCCTTGACGGAGGCGTCGATGCGGGCGCGGGAGAACTCGTTGATGTCCAGGCCCTGGACGATCTCGTACCGGCCGTCCTTGGTGGTGACCGGGAAGGAGGAGATCAGGCCCTCCGGGACGCCGTAGGAGCCGTCCGACGGGATGCCCATGGAGGCCCAGTCGCCCTCGGCGGTGCCGTTGACCCAGGTGTACACGTGGTCGATGGCGGCGTTCGCGGCGGAGGCCGCGGAGGACGCGCCACGGGCCTCGATGATCGCGGCGCCGCGCTTGGCGACGGTCGGGATGAAGTCCTCGGCCAGCCACTTCTCGTCGTTGACGACCTCGGCGGCGTTCTTGCCGGCGACCGTGGCGTGGAAGATGTCGGGGTACTGGGTGGCCGAGTGGTTGCCCCAGATGGTCAGGCGCTTGATGTCGGCGACCGTGGAGCCCGTCTTCTTCGCGAGCTGGGTCAGCGCGCGGTTGTGGTCCAGGCGGGTCATCGCGGTGAAGCGCTCGGCCGGTACGTCCGGGGCGGCGGCCTGGGCGATCAGGGCGTTGGTGTTGGCCGGGTTGCCGACGACGAGGACCTTGATGTCGTCCGCGGCGTGGTCGTTGATGGCCTTGCCCTGGGGCTTGAAGATGCCGCCGTTGGCCTCCAGGAGGTCACCGCGTTCCATGCCCTTGGTGCGCGGGCGGGCGCCCACGAGGAGGGCGACGTTGGTGCCGTCGAAGGCGACGTTCGGGTCGTCCGTGATGTCGATGCCCTGGAGCAGCGGGAAGGCGCAGTCGTCGAGCTCCATGGCGGTGCCCTCGGCGGCCTTCAGCGCGGGGGTGATCTCCAGGAGGCGGAGCTTGACCGGCACGTCCGCGCCGAGCAGCTGGCCGGAGGCGATGCGGAAGAGCAGGGCGTAACCGATCTGGCCGGCCGCGCCGGTGACGGTGACGTTCACGGGAGTGCGGGTCATGGCGTTCTCCGTATGACAGCTGGCGGTGGGGCGTCCCTGCCCCGGACGTTTGATCGATCTCTTGGCGTCAAGAGAGATCAGCGGTCAGGCTATCGCGCATCCGGGATCCCGTACGTCCGGGTCCGTGTGGCCCAGCCCACAGCCAGCCCCGTACAAGAGGCGGCCGCCCGTCCGGGAGAGGGGGACGAAGGCGGCCGCCGTATGGGGGTACCGGTTTCCGGACTCCCGAGGGGGTGACGTTCGCGTGCCCGCGATCCGGGGGACTATGCGCGCGGGCCCCGGAAATGTCTCGTCCGGCTGCGCCGTCCCCGCTCGCCTACGGGGTGCAGCCCTCCTGCCCGGCCGCCAGCGCCACACACGCCTTCGCGTCCCCCGCGTCCTTCACGGCCACCATCGGCGTGTACGCGATCGTGTCCCCGGCCACCGTGATGGTCCCGCTCTGCTCGCTCTTGCCGACGGCCACCCGGACCTCGTCGCCCTGCGCGGCCCGCGTGATCCGCCCCCAGGCCGCGCCGCACGTCTCGCTGTAGCGGACCTCGACGACGGTCGCGCCGACGGTCGCGGTCTTCGCGGTGGTCACGAGGTCGCCGCTGCAGCCCATGCTCTCGGCGTCCTTGCCGGTGCAGGAGTCGCCGCTGCACTTGACCCCGGGCGGCAGGTCGGCGCCGGAACTGACGGACGGCGAGGGCGACGACGCGGCGCCCTCGTTCTTGCCGTCGTCCCCGCCGTCGGTGAGGAAGAACGCGGCGGCGACCACGACCGCCGCACCGACGATCCCCGCGAGGAACATCGTCAGCCGCCGCTTGCCGCCCGCCCCGCCGGACGTGTCACCACCCGGCCGGGGGCCCTGCGGGGGTTCGCCGTACGGAGCCGCCGGCGCCGCGGCCCGCCCCGGGGTGCCGTTCGCGGACGAGGCCGCCGGGGAGGACCGGGGCGAGAGCGACGGCGAGGACGCCGGCGCGGGCGAGGACGCCCCCGCCGTACGCTCGCCGCCGGCCGGAGACGGGCCCTGATAGCCCGCCATGCCCCAGGAGTTCCCCTCCGCGGAGCCGCCGGACGAACCGGCCGGGGAGCCGCCCGTCGTCCCGCTGGTGCCGTGGGTGCCGCCCGAGGGCCGCAGGTCCCATACGCCGCCCGCGGAGTCCCGGGCGTCCGGCGCCGTCGGCTGCGGCGGCACCGACGGGACGACCCCGGCCGGGCCGGCGATGCCGGGCGTGGCCGTGGCGCTCCTGCGGGCCGTCCTGCTCCCCTGGGCGTTCGCGGGGGGTGCGCCGGCCTCGCCGCCGAACTCGCCGAGCGCGGCGCGCGCCTGCGAGATCCGGATGGCCTCCATGGTCATGTCGTGGCGCATCTCCGAGCGGCTCCAGGCGCGCTCGGCGAGCTCCCACATCGTCGTCAGGTGCATGGGATTGGTGCCGGTGACCTCGGCCAGGGCGACGATCGCGCCCTTCGGCGCGAGGAGCCGGCCGTTCAGGTAGCGCTCCCAGGACGTCTTGCTGTAGCCCGTGCGGTCCGCCACCGCCGCGATGCTCAGGCCACTGCGGTCCACGAGCCGGCGCAGCTGGCTCGCGAACTCTCTGACCTGCGGATCTAGCTCGTCGGGCAAGGCCCTCCAACGAGGCATTGCTCCCCCTCTTCCCCCCGGTTGGTGCTGGTTGTTCGGCGCGTTCCCCCGTGCGTGGTGCCCTCTGCCGAGTCCCCGTTGTGGCTACCCACAGGGATGCGCACAGTCAGGATCTCAGTTCCCGGGGTGGGGGCGCACAGGTGCATCGTGGCCGCGGGCATGCACCGTCGCACGCCCACCGGGCCGAGGTCCAGTGCTCCACCGGCAGAGGGGCCACGGTAGTACCGATGTCGAACGACGTCGTGCCATATCCCCGAACTTGTCGATACACCGACACAAGTGTCACACACCGGAAATACCGCTGGTCACGACAGCATCCGGAGCACCCAGCCGCAACCGCGCCGCCGGCACGGAGGCATCACGGTTCCCACCGGGGGCCTGGTTGTGGCAGGGCGCGGACACCGTGGCGGAACGGTCACTTCCGTGCCACAGCCGACGGACAGCCGTTGAACAGGCCGTTCCCGTGCCCGAGGGTGGAGTGCGGCGGCGGCCCGTCCTTGCTCGGGGGAGAGGACGGGCCGCCGTCCGTGCGCGGCCGTCGGCCGCCGTTCAGCCGCCGCTCAGCCGCTGACGGTGAAGTGCAGCGTGTCCTTGAGGAACGGGATCACCAGCCACGGTTCCGGCTGGACCATCATCGCCAGCAGCGCGATGGCGGTGCCCAGCACCCCGTACGTGACGATGTCGGTGAAGCGGGAGCGCACCGCGAGCATGCCGACGTCCGGCAGCAGCCAGCGCAGGACGCCGCCGACCAGCAGCGCGACGCCGATCAGCAGGGTCCCGACGCGGAACAGGTCCAGGGCGGTCAGCAGCAGGCCGAGCCCGACCATCGTGAGGACGGCGAGGATCGGCCACTGCCGGGCGGGTGCGGGGGCGTCGGGGGGCGCCGCCCGGCCGCCGCCCTCGGGCCGGGCGGTGTCCCGGGTGAACAGCGGGAAGCGGCGGGTGACCCGGCGGGGTCTGCCCTCGGCGTCGGGCGCGCTGACGGCGTCCCGCACCTCGATCTCGTCGACGGCGCCGGTACCGCTACCGGTGCCGGCGTCATCGACGTGCGTGCTCTTCCCGGCCTCGCCGGACGTGCCCTCAGCCGACACTGCGCTCCGCCGCCTCGACCACGTTGGCGAGCAGCTGCGCCCGGGTCATCGGGCCGACGCCCCCGGGGTTCGGGGAGATGAAGCCGGCCACCTCGGCCACGTCCGGGTGGACGTCTCCGACGATCTTGCCCTCGGCGCTGCGGGAGACACCGACGTCGAGGACGGCGGCGCCCGGCTTCACGTCCTCGGCGCGGATCAGGTGCGCGGAACCGGCGGCGGCGACGATGATGTCCGCGCGCTTGAGGTGCGCCGACAGGTCACGGGTGCCGGTGTGGCACTGCGTCACCGTGGCGTTCTCGCTGCGCCGGGTGAGCAGCAGCGGCATCGGGCGGCCGATGGTCACACCGCGGCCGACGACCACCACCTCGGCGCCCTTGATCTCCACGCCGTACCGGCGCAGCAGGGTCAGCACGCCGTTGGGGGTGCAGGGCAGCGGGGCGGGCTCGTTGAGGACCAGGCGGCCGAGGTTCATCGGGTGCAGGCCGTCGGCGTCCTTGTCCGGGTCCATGAGCTCCAGGATCCGGTTCTCGTCGATGCCCTTGGGCAGCGGCAGCTGGACGATGTAGCCGGTGCAGGCCGGGTCCTCGTTCAGTTCGCGGACGGCCGCCTCGATCTCCTCCTGGGTGGCCGTGGCGGGCAGTTCGCGCTGGATGGAGGCGATGCCGACCTGCGCGCAGTCACGGTGCTTGCCCGCGACGTACTTCCGGCTGCCGGGGTCCTCCCCGACGAGGATCGTGCCGAGGCCGGGCGTGACGCCCTTCTCCTTCAGCGCCGCCACGCGGGCGGTCAGGTCGGACTTGATCGCGGCTGCGGTGGCCTTGCCATCGAGAATCTGGGCGGTCATGGTCCCATCCTCGCGGATGACCGGCCCCCGGTTCCAATCCGGGTTGCGCAAGGCGTGGCATCCGTCCGCCCGTATCCCCTCATGATCAGCGATGTTGCACTTGCACAACACATGCGGGATGCGGCTGGACAACCCCGACGACGGTGAAGAACGATGACATGCACAGTGCCGCGGGCAGCTCATCGGGGGGACGGCCGCATCAGAAGAACCTCCTCCGTACGATGCCGCCGCGCGTCGTCCCCGCACTTGAAGTCAACGGAGGAAACACCGCCATGAGTTACGGCGACCCGAACAACCCCTACGGCGCGCCCCAGGACCAGCAGCCGCAGCAGCCGCCGCAGCAGCAGCAGGGCTACGGCTACCCGCAGCAGCAGGGACAGGCGCCCGGCTACGGCTACCCGCAGGCCCCGCCGGTGCAGCAGCCCTACGGCGCCGCCGCCCCGATGGCCACGATGCCGGGCACCGTCAGCGCGGCCCGCATCATGCTCTGGGTGATCGTCGGCCTCCAGGTCATCGGTGTGGCCATCTACGCCTTCGCCGCCGTGGTCGCCGACAAGGCCGAGGAGGACGACGCCTTCGGGGCGATCGCCGACTACTCGACCGGCATGCTGTGGGGCATCGTGGTGCTCGCCCTGGCGTGGCTCGTGTGGGCGGCCGTCATGGCGACGAAGTTCACCTCCGGTGGCAACGGCGCCCGGGTCACGACCCTGGTGTTCGGCATCCTCACCGCGGTCCTCGCGCTCGTCTTCACCATCGCGGGCATCGTCCACCTGGTGCTCGGCATCCTGATCGCCGTCTTCGTCGGCAACTCCAAGGGCAAGGCCTGGTTCAACCGCCCGCGCTACTGAACGCGCCGGGGCGACTGAACAGTTCGCGCCATTCCTGTCCAAGGGCCGTGTCTCACCCGTACGAGGGGGACACGGCCCTGGTGCGTCGCCCTACTCTGGCCCGTGTAGCCGTCAGGCACGGGGAGACGCACCTTGTTCAGCATCATCGTGGTACCTCCGCCGACCACGGAGGACGACCCCAACCGCGTTCGACGGCGGCTCGCGCCCGGCGAGCGGCCGGCCTTCGGCCGCTCCGCGCGCGACCTGCCGGCGATCGACGTGTGGGCGCCGCGCCACGACTGTCTGCGCACCGAGGGCGGCCCCGACGGCGACACCACCGCGCCCGCCTTCCCCGTCGACCGCGGCAAGCGCTGCTTCGCGGTGCCGGCCGCCCTGTGCGAGCCGCGGCCGCGCGGTGCGCCGCACGCCCCGCCGCCCACGGCCGACCAGGCCGTGGGGCGTCTGCGCCGCAACTGGCCGGCCGCGTCCCGCACGTCCGTCCGGCGGAACACCGACCACCCGGCCGTGAAGCTGCGCCTCAAGCGCGGCCCGGAGAGCGCGGGGACGGGCGTCCGGCTCCACGGCACGAAGGAGTCGCCGGTCCCCCTGGCGCCCCGCTTCGACCTGGTCCGCGAGGAGGACCCCGCCGTCCTCGCCGCCCCGGCCGCCCGGGGGGCACGATGACCGAGCCCTACGCGGTGCCGGTCCCCCGGGGGTACCGGGTCGGCGCCTGGGAGGTGCGCGAACCGATCGCGACGGGCGCGTTCGGCAGCGTGTACGAGGCGCGGCGCACGAAGGACACGGACGGGCTGCCGCGCACGGCGGCCCTGAAGTTCCTGCCCACCGGCACCGGCACGCCCCGGCAACTGACCCACCTGCGGGAACTGATCGAGCGGGAGGTCGAGTTGCACCGCCGGCTCAGACGCCCGCGGCTGATCCGGATGTACGACACCCTCACCGTCGACGACCCCGAGCGGCCCGCCCTCGACGGCGCCACGGTCCTCGTCCTGGAGAAGGCGGAGCGGTCGCTGTCCGCGCTGCTCGCCGCCTCGCCCCGGCCCGCCGCCGGGCCCGCGCTGCTCGCGCAGATCTGCGAGGGGCTGGCGCAGCTGCATCGCGCGGGCTGGGTCCACGGGGACCTGAAACCGGCGAACGTGCTGCTGATGCGGGACGGTTCGGCGCGTCTGGCCGACTTCAACATGGCCGCGGAACTGGAGGGCACGCACGCGTACACGCCCGCCTTCTCCACCCCCGACTACACCCCGCCCGAGCTGCTCTGGTCGGAGATCGGCGAACGCGGGCGCCGGATCCGCCCGTCCGCCGACATCTGGGCCTTCGGTGTCCTCGCCCACCTGGTCCTCACCGGCTCCTTCCCGCTGCCCGGCTCCACCCCGACGGCCCGCCGGGACGCGGCCGCGGCCTACGCCCGGGGCACCGACGAACTGCGCCTGTCGCCCGGACTTCCCGCCGTGTGGCGGGAGATCGTGCGGGCGTGCCTGACCCGCACGCACGCGGACCGCATCACCACGCAGACGCTCCTGCGCCGGGTGGAGACGGCCGCGGGCACGGCCCGGACCGCACGACTGCCCTCCCTGACCGCCCGCCTGCCCCGCCTGCCCCGCCCGCTGACGCGTCGCCGGCACCGCTCGCGGCCCTTCCTGGTCCTCGCCGCGTCGGCCGCCGCCGTCGCCGCCTCGGCAGTCGGCTACGGCATCAGCACCCGGGCGGACGGTGGCGGCGGGGGCGCCGGCACCAAGGGCTCGGGCGCGACCACGAACGTCTCCGCCGCCGCGCACGGCGCCGCCGAGCTGCGCACCGACAAGGGCGTCCCGCCCGCCTACCGGCTGCTGATCGTCGAGACGGCGCACGACTGCGACCAGCCGGACGTCACGCCGACCCTGATCGCCGCCATGCTGAAGGCGGAGAGCGACTTCGATCCGGACCTCGCCGACCCCGCCAGGAACGAGTACGGCATCGCCCGGTGGACGCCGAGCGTGCTGCGCTGGTGGATGAACGAGGACGGCACCCCCGCAGAGACCGTTCCCGAGCCGCCCTTCCCGCCCGCCGAGTCCATCCCCGCGATGGGCCGCTACCTGTGCTGGATCGCCCCACGCCTGGACACCGGCCTGCGGGACGACCGCCGGGTGCTGATCGCCGCCGCCTACCGGACGTCGTACCGGACGGTGAACGCGGCCGGCGGCGTGCCCCCGAAGGCCGCGTCCTACGCCGGCCGCGTCGCCGGCCACCTCAAGGAGTACGCGCCCCCGGGCAGAAGATGACCTTCGGACCTCCGGGGTACCCCTCGGGCCGCGCCCGCGGCACGCCGGTTCCCGGGTGGCCTCCGGCTCGCCCGGAGGAGAGCCGCAGGCCACCCGCGGCCACGGGTCAGTGGAAGAAGTGCCGCGTCCCCGTGAAGTACATCGTGATGCCGGCCTTCTGCGCGGCCTCGACGACCTGTTCGTCGCGGACCGAACCGCCGGGCTGGACGATGGCCCTGACTCCGGCGGCTCCCAGGACGTCGATGTTGTCCGGGAACGGGAAGAAGGCGTCCGAGGCGGCGTACGCACCCCGGGCCCGCTCCTCCCCGGCGCGCTCCACCGCCAGCTTGCAGGAGTCGACGCGGTTGACCTGCCCCATGCCGACGCCCACCGAGGCGCCGTCCTTGGCCAGCAGGATCGCGTTGGACTTGACGGCGCGGCAGGCCTTCCAGGCGAAGGAGAGCTGCTGGAGTTCGTCCGCGGTGAGCGCCTCGCCCGTCGCCAGCGTCCAGTTCGCCGGGTCGTCGCCCTCCGCCTGGAGGCGGTCGGCGACCTGGAGCAGGGCACCGCCGTCGATCGGCTTCACGTCGACGGGGTGCGCGGGGCTGTCGGGGCAGCGCAGCACGCGGATGTTCTTCTTCTTGGTGAGAGCCTCCACCGCGCCCTCCTCGTAGTCCGGCGCGACGATGACCTCGGTGAAGATCTCCGCGACCTGTTCCGCCATCTCCTTCGACACCGGCCGGTTGACCGCGATCACGCCGCCGAACGCCGACAGCGGGTCACAGGCGTGCGCCTTGCGGTGCGCCTCGGCGACATCGGCGCCGACCGCGATACCGCACGGGTTGGCGTGCTTGATGATCGCGACGCACGGTTCGGCGTGGTCGTACGCGGCACGGCGGGCGGCGTCCGTGTCGGTGTAGTTGTTGAACGACATCTCCTTGCCGTGCAGCTGCTCGGCCTCCGCCAGTCCGCCGGTGCCCGCGGTGTAGAGGGCGGCGGGCTGGTGCGGGTTCTCGCCGTAGCGCAGGGTGTGCGCCCGCTCCAGGCTGGTGGCGAGGAAGCCCGGGAACTGCGAGTCGTCGGCCGGCGCGTAGGAGGAGGCGAACCACGAGGAGACCGCGATGTCGTACTCGGCCGTGTGCCGGAAGGCGTCGGCGGCCAGCCGCTTGCGGGTGGCGAGGTCGAAGCCGCCGTCCGCGACCGCGGCGAGGACGTCCGTGTACCGGGCGGGGCTGGTGACGACGGCGACCGAGGGGTGGTTCTTGGCGGCGGCGCGCACCATCGAGGGGCCGCCGATGTCGATCTGCTCGACGCACTCGTCGGGCGTCGCGCCCGAGGCGACGGTCTCGCGGAACGGGTAGAGGTTGACGATCACCAGGTCGAACGGTTCGACACCCAGCTCTGCCAGCTGCCGCCGGTGGTCCTCCAGACGCAGGTCCGCGAGGATGCCCGCGTGCACCTTGGGGTGCAGGGTCTTGACGCGGCCGTCCAGGCACTCGGGGAAGCCGGTGAGCTCCTCGACCTTGGTGACGGGGACGCCGGCGGCGGCGATACGGGCGGCGGTGGACCCGGTGGAGACGAGCTCGACGCCCGCCTCGTGCAGCCCGCGCGCGAGGTCTTCGAGCCCGGTCTTGTCGTAGACGCTGACGAGTGCGCGACGGATGGCCCGCTGGGTGCTCTCGGCGGTGGCGGTCACTGGATAACTACCTTTCGTCCCTCAATGCGATAGCCGTTGCGGGCGAGCCGCCCCACGACCTCGACGAGCAGCCTTCGCTCGACTTCCTTGATGCGCTCGTGCAGCGCGCTCTCGTCGTCCTCGTCCCGGATCTCCACCACGCCCTGGGCGATGATCGGTCCGGTGTCGACGCCGTCGTCGACGAAGTGGACGGTGCAGCCGGTGACCCGGGCGCCGTACGCGAGCGCGTCGCGGACGCCGTGGGCGCCGGGAAAACTGGGCAGCAGCGCGGGGTGGGTGTTGACGAACCGGCCGCCGAAGCGGGCCAGGAACTCCTTGCCCACGATCTTCATGAACCCGGCGGAGACGACGAGGTCGGGTCCGTGGGAGGCGACGGCCTCGGCGAGGGCGGCGTCCCACTCCTCGCGGGTCCCGTAGTCCCTGACCTTCCGCACGAAGGTGGGGATCCCGGCGCGCTCGGCCCGCGCGAGCCCCTCGATGCCCTCGCGGTCGGCGCCCACGGCCACGATCTCGGCGCCGTAGGCCTCGGGGCCGACGGCCGCGATGGTGTCGAGCAGCGCCTGGAGGTTCGTACCGGATCCGGAGACCAGCACGACGAGGCGCTTGGCCACGGGCTTGGCGGCCACGGCGGGGGCCCTTTCTCGGGGGTGCGTTTGTACGGTCGTACGAATGCTTCGCGCCCGGGATACGGGGAAGTCTACGAAGCGGCCGACCGTCAGCAACGATACCGGCACACTGGGCGGCCCCCTCGGGACGGGGGCGTGGCCGGAAGGTAGCGTCTGGGACGAGCGTGCTCGGGAACGCGGTCGTCGTGTGGTGCGTTCCTCATGTGACAGCTCACGCCAGACAGCCGTATCGCCTAGGGGAAGACGCTCATTTGATGCCGGACCGCAGTCTGCGACTCCTCACGCTCCCCCCGCAGTCACCGCAGGGAGGGGAGCGCAGCGGCGTGCTGCTGCGGGAGCGCCCCGCCTCGTCCCCCGGCTCGCCCGGCACCACCCCGGGCGGCACCGGCGGCACACCGCAGGACGCCGGGGACGGCCGGGACGGTCAGGGCGGTGGCCCGCCCCAGGACACCCGGAACTCCCAGGACACCCGGGATTCCCAGGACGCCCGGGACGACAACCCGTTCGCGCCGCCGCCGGAGGGGGCTCCGGACCGCCCCTGGCAGCCGCGCCGGCCGGCGGGCGGCGAAGGGCCCGACGGCGAGCAGAGCGCACCGGGAGCGCAGGGCCCGCACGGCCCGCAGGGCGGCGGTTCTCCCTGGGGCAGCCAGTGGAGCGACCAGCAGCCCGGCCGCTCCCCCGGCGGCTTCGGCGAGCATCCGGGCGGCCCGGCGGGCTCGGGCGGTCCGCACACCGGTCCTCAGGGGCCGGGTCCCCAGGGATCCGGTGGCCCGGGCCCCGGCACGGGCACGCGGTGGGACTCGACGGACCCGGCCCAGCGGCGCGCGCGGTACGCGCTGCTGAGCGGGATGTGGGCCTTCTTCTTCGCCCTCTTCAGCTGGCCGTACGTGGCGCTGCTGCTCGGCGCGCTGGCCATGTACTGGAGCATCAGCGCGTTGCGCGCCAAGCCCGGCCACCCCGACCCGGACACCCCGGCACCGCCCGTGCAGAAGGGCCGCCCGCAGACGACGGCCGCCGTGAGCGGCCTGGTCACGGCGTCCCTGGCCATCGCCCTGGTCGCCGCGGGCTTCACCGTGAAGCTGGTCTACAACGACTACTACAGCTGCACGAACGACGCCCTGACCAACGAGTCGAAGCAGTCCTGCACCGACCTCCTGCCGAAGGAACTGCGCGGCCTCCTCGGCACGGACAACTGATCCGGCGGGGCAGGGGGCGGGGGCCGCTTCTCGTCCGGCCGAGTCGGGTGGCGGGCGGGGTGGGCACGGGGCCGGGGGTCCGGGGGCGGAGCCCCCAGTGGCCGCCCGCACCGGTGCAGGGGGCGTCTCACGGCGTGGACGACGACTCCGGCGGCTTCCCCGGCTCCGGCGGCTCCCCCGGCCCCAGTGGTTCCGGTGGCTCCACCGGCAGGAAGTCGTACGCCTCGAAGGCGGGGTCGTCGGCGTAGGGCACGTAGGCGTCGGCGCAGGGTACGGAGGACACGTAGGGGACGTGCGGCGCGACACCCGCCGCACCCCCGGCACCCTCCGCCCCCTCCCGCGGCTTGCCGATCGTCGCCTCCCCACCCGCCTCCGCCTCGCGTTCCCGGCCCGCCCACCTCCGCCGCCCCAGCGCGACCGGAACCGCGAGCGCCGCCGTCCACACCAGCGCCGCGCCCCCCGCCTGCCACCACACCGGCCCGAACCGCGACAACGCCGAGACCCCGAGCGGCCCGCCCGCCATCGCCGCGAGCACCGCGACCAGCACCGCGCACAGCCCGGCGGCCAGCCCCGCCGTCCCGGCGGTCCGCCTCCACGGCCAGGGACCCGCCCCCCGGACCCCCCGGGCCGCCCGCCCCACGAACCATCCCACCGTCACCCCGGCCGCCACCGGGACCAGGCCCGCCGCCCAGTTCCAGGGAGTGCCGGGCCCCGCGTCCGGCACCGCCGCCAGCAGCGGGAACGGAGGCAGCAGGGGCGCGGGCGCGCTGGACAGGGGGCTCACGGCATGGCCGGCTCCGAGGGTGAAGCCGGGGCCCAGCCCGTACCCCGCCGCCCACACGGCCGCGTTCGGCACCAGCGCCAGGCACAGCAGCAGCACGGCGAACCGTCCCGACCATCCCTCCGTCAGCTGCTGGAAGGACCCGCGCGCCGCGTCGCCGTGCCACACCAGGGACACCGCCAGCAGCAGCGCCCCGCCGCCGACCAGCACCGCCGCCCCGGCCCCGGCCGCCCGCCCGGCGGCGCCGAGACGCTCCCGCGCGTCCGGCCCGGGGACCAGCCGCCGCAGCCCCGCCGGCAGCGGGAGCGGCGCGCTGTCCACCGCCGCGCGCGGACGGCCGTACGCCGTCCACACCCCGATCCCGGCCGCGGCCGTCACCGTCAGCGGCAGGCACACCGCCGTCCACCCCCACGCGGGCCGCAGGTGGCCGCCCGAGGCGTACAGTGCGGCGGCCGCGACGACGGCGAGGTAGCCGAGGGCGACGCCCGCCCACGCCGTCCGCGCCGGAACCGGCGGCGGCCCCTCGTCCCGCTCGCCGTCGTCGCCCGTGTTTCCGGCTCCCGGGTCCTCCCCCTCCCCCGCCGGGCCCGCGTCCACCGCGTCCCGTGCCGCCCGGTGCACCAGCCAGACCGGCAGCACGCACAGCAGGAGCGGGGTGACACCCACCGGCGCGGGAACACCGGAGAGCGTGTCGGCGCGGACCAGCTCGGCGCCGTGCGCCAGCAGCCACAGCGCCGCGGCGACGTGCAGCGCGCCGCTCGGCCCGCTGTCGGGATACGGCGTGCTGATCCACAGCACCATCACAAGCACGGCGAACGAACCGAGCCCCAGGCACGCGGCGGCGGCGCCGCCCAGGAGGCCGGCGGCCACTCCGGGCGATCGGTCGAGCACCCGGGTGAGCAGGGACGACAACAGCGGTCGGCGAGCGGTCAGCTGGATCACGAGCGCCATGCTCCCAACGACACGCGCTTTCTCGTCGTAACAGGCGAACCGCCGATGTGTCGCTCAATATACGTTTATGTACTTTTTCGCACGAAGGGGCGCCCGGTGACGCAGAGCCCTGCCACTCCGCTTCCCCCGCCCAAGGAACGCCGACGCCTGCGCGAGTCCGGGTCGTTGACGCAGGCTCAGGTCGCGGCACGGGTGGGCGTCACGCGCGAGACGGTACGTGCGTGGGAGACCGGCCGTACGACTCCACGCGGCCGGAAACGGGAGGCGTACGCGAAGCTGCTGGCCGAGTTGACCACCGCCGCCGGCCGCCCCGTACGCGCGGACGACCCGCCACCCGCGGCGGAACCGGCACCCGCGCACGCGTCCACGCCCACTCCCCCGGCCGAGCCCGAGCCGGCCGCGCCGGCGGCCCCCCTGACTCCCGCTCAGGCCTTCGACGCGCTGTACGCGTTCTGCGCGCCCGCCCTGGTCCGGCAGGCCTACCTGCTCACCGGGCGGCGCGAACTCGCGCGCGAGTCGGTCGAGCGGGCTTTCCAAGCGGCCTGGCAGCGCTGGCCGGAGGTGGCCCGCGACCGGGACCCGGCAGGCTGGGTGCGGGCCACGGCGTACGAGTACGCGCTCTCCCCCTGGCACCGCTTCCGCCCGCGCTACCGGCACCCCGAGCCGCCCCCCTCCGACGCCGACGCCCGCACGCTGCTGGACGTCCTGCTCCGGCTCCCGCCGCCGTACCGGCGCACGCTCCTGCTCTACGACGGTGTCGGCCTCGACCTGCCGGAGACGGCTGCGGAGACGGAGGCCAGCACACCGGCGGCGGCGCACCGGCTGATGCACGCGCGCGAGGCGGTCGCCGCGCGGCTGCCGGAGCTGGCGGACCCCTCGGAACTGCACCGGCGGCTGGCCGAACTGGCCTCGGCGGAGCGGCTGCGCGCCGCGAAGCCGCCGACCGTACGCACGGGCGGCGAACGCCGGGCGCGGTTCTGGACCCGGGCCGCCATCGCCTTCACGGCCGCCCTGATCGGGACGACCGCGCTGACGCTGCGGACGGCGCCGACGCACTACGAGCCGCCGGTCGCACCCGGGGAGACGGTGCAGGGCGTGCCGCCGAGGGTGGCCCCGGGCGCGCTGTCGGAGGAGGAGCTGGACCTGCGGGCGAAGCTGCGGGAGGAGACGGTGAGCGGACCGGAGCGGCTGGTGCCGGTGGCGCGCTGAGCACGCGCGAGGGCCCGCACCCCGGGAAGGGTGCGGGCCCTGCTGCGGCGGGGCGGTCAGCCGGCCAGGATCTCCCGGGCCAGCTTCGCCGTCTCCGTCGGCGTCTTGCCGACCTTGACGCCGGCGGCCTCCAGGGCCTCCTGCTTCGCGGCGGCCGTGCCGGAGGAGCCGGAGACGATGGCGCCGGCGTGGCCCATGGTCTTGCCCTCGGGCGCGGTGAAGCCCGCGACGTAGCCGACAACCGGCTTCTTCACGTTGTCCTTGATGAAGGCCGCGGCCCGCTCCTCGGCGTCGCCGCCGATCTCACCGATCATCACGATCAGGTCGGTGTCGGGGTCGGCCTCGAACGCGGCGAGCGCGTCGATGTGCGTGGTGCCGATGATCGGGTCGCCACCGATGCCGACGGCGGACGAGAAGCCGATGTCCCGCAGCTCGTACATCATCTGGTACGTCAGCGTGCCGGACTTCGAGACCAGGCCGATGCGGCCCGGCTTGGTGATGTCGCCCGGGATGATGCCGGCGTTCGACTGGCCCGGCGTGATGAGACCGGGGCAGTTCGGGCCGATGATCCGGGTCTTGTTGCCCTGCGACACGGCGTACGCGTAGAACGCGGCCGAGTCGTGGACCGCGATGCCCTCGGTGATGACGACCGCGAGCGGGATCTCGGCGTCGATGGCCTCGACGACGGCGGCCTTGGCGAAGGCCGGCGGCACGAAGAGGACGGACACGTTCGCGCCCGTCTTCTCGATCGCCTCGGCGACCGTGCCGAAGACCGGGATCTCGGTGCCGTCGATGTCGACGGACGTGCCCGCCTTGCGCGGGTTCACGCCACCGACGATGTTGGTGCCGTCGGCCAGCATGAGCTTGGTGTGCTTCATGCCCGTGGCACCGGTCATGCCCTGGACGATGACCTTGCTGTCCTTGTTGAGGAAGATAGCCATGGCTGTGTCTGTCCCTCTTCCTTACTTCGCAGCCGCGAGCTCGGCGGCCTTGTCGGCCGCGCCGTCCATGGTGTCCACGCGCTGCACCAGCGGGTGGTTGGCGTCGGAGAGGATCTTGCGACCCAGCTCGGCGTTGTTGCCGTCCAGCCGGACGACCAGCGGCTTGGTGACTTCCTCGCCCTTGGACTTCAGGAGCTCCAGGGCCTGGACGATGCCGTTGGCGACCTCGTCGCAGGCGGTGATGCCGCCGAAGACGTTGACGAAGACGGACTTGACGTCCGGGTCGCCGAGGATGATCTCCAGGCCGTTCGCCATCACCTGCGCGGACGCGCCGCCGCCGATGTCGAGGAAGTTGGCGGGCTTGACGCCGCCGTGCGCCTCACCGGCGTACGCGACGACGTCCAGGGTGCTCATGACGAGACCCGCGCCGTTGCCGATGATGCCGACCTCGCCGTCGAGCTTGACGTAGTTGAGGTTCTTCTCCTTGGCGGCGGCCTCCAGCGGGTTGGCCGCGTCCTTGTCCTGGAGAGCCTCGTGCTCCGGCTGGCGGAACTCGGCGTTCTCGTCCAGGGAGACCTTGCCGTCCAGGGCGATGACGTCACCGGAGGCGACCTTGGCCAGCGGGTTGACCTCGACGAGGAGCGCGTCCTCGGCGATGAAGGTCTTCCACAGGGTGACCAGGACGTTGGCGACCTTGTCGGCGACCTCGGCCGGGAACTTCGCGGCCGCGACGATCTCGCGGGCCTTCTCCGGGGTCACACCCACGTTGGCGTCGATCGGCGTCTTGGCGACGGCCTCCGGACGGGTGGCCGCCACCTCCTCGATCTCCATGCCGCCCTCGACGGACGCGATGGAGAGGAAGGTGCGGTTGGCACGGTCGAGGAGGAAGGAGACGTAGTACTCCTCCAGGATCTCCGGGGCCGTCTCGGCGATCATCACCTTGTGGACCGTGTGGCCCTTGATGTCCATGCCGAGGATGTCCGTCGCGCGGGCGACGGCCTCGTCCGGGGTGGCGGCCAGCTTCACGCCGCCGGCCTTGCCACGGCCGCCGACCTTCACCTGGGCCTTGACGACGGACTTGCCACCGAGGCGCTCAGTGGCTGCGCGGGCCGCCTCAGGCGTGTCGATGACTTCACCGGCCAGCACCGGTACATCGTGCTTGGCGAAGAGGTCCCTCGCCTGGTACTCGAACAGGTCCACGCGCTTCCGTCCCTATCAGTGATCTCGCGGTTCGTTGTCTGCGTGGGCGTGCCGCGAGGGCAACGTGACGTCCGCTGTTTGTCAGTCACAAGGGAGGCGCACACGGTGTCCGAGCGCGCGGCATGTCCGTCTCGCAGGTTATCGCTGCTTGCGGGGGGCCTCTAAACCGCGGGTCACACCTGAGCGGTGATACCTGTCACATGATGCCGTGCTCACTGGCACGGGGTGCCGCCTGTGAGGGAGCGGGGAGCCGCGGAGCCGGTACGCAGGCGGCACGCGGGAAGCAGGCGGCGGGCACGCGAGAAGGGCCTCACCGGGCTGGGGTTGACCCGGTGAGGCCCCTTTGAGCAGCCCCTCGGGGCCACGGACTGGCAGCCCCCGGGGGGCTCTGGGCGGGTGGTCCCCTCCCCGATGAGGATCACCGCGCCCGGCCCGCGAGGCTCGGACCAGACCGGCCGACGGCTTTCGGCCGTCCGGGTCCTGTCGCCTCGCGGAGTCGGTGGGGACGGTCAGAGGCTGTACGCGCTGCCGTGGTGCGCGTTCTGTACGGCCTGTGCGTCCTGCACGTAGTCCGGGGTGACCGACTCGGCGACACCGTGGGCGCCGGTGACGGCATGCCCGGTGAGCGGGCCCGCGGTGGTCCGGACGGTCCCGGTCAGGTCCTGGGCGAAGGGCGCGACCTGGCCGGCGACGCCGTGCGTGAACCGGGCGGCCTCGCCGACGACGCCGTCCGCGAAGGGAGCGACGTCGCCCGTGACGCCGTACGCGAGTGCCGTGGCGCTGCCGCCGACACCCCGCACGACCGGCTGGACGGTGCCGTGCACGGCTTCGCGCACGGTCTCCTGCGCCGTCCGCACGACGGTGTCGACGACGGGCCGGACGGCGCCCGTGACGCCCTCGGCGAACGGCGGCACCTGGCCCGCGACGCCGTGTCCCAGGCCGGTCGCGTGACCGGCCACGCCGTGCGCGAGCGGCGGCACGGAGCCGGTGACTCCGGCCGCGAAGGGCCGCACGTCGCGGGCCACGCCGTACGCCACGCCGCCCGCGTCCGCGACGGCCTGCCCGGCGACGGGCACCACGCCGTGCACGGCGGTGTGCGCCACGGGCGGCAGGACGGCGGCCGTGGTGTCGTCGGCGACCTGGCCGGCCAGCCCGGTGGCGTACGGCGGAACGTCCGCGACGACACCGCCGGCGACCGGCCGGACTCCCTGGACGGCACCGCCGGCGACCGGCCGGACGTCGGCGGCGACTCCGTACGCCAGCGCGGTCGCGGCGTCCACCGTGTGGCCGGCGGCCCCCGCCACTCCGCGCACCGCGCCAACGGCGACCGGCGTCACGCCGTTCACCGCGCCGGCGGCGATCGGCGGCACTCCGTGCACGGCTGCCGCCGCCACGGGCGGGACGACCGCGGCCGTCGTCTGCCGGACGACCGGAGTGACCGTGCCGGGGACCTCGGCGACGGTGCCGACGACGTGCTGCCGCACGCCGCCCACCGTGCCGGTGACATGGCTCGGGACCGCCGAGACGGTGGCTTCGGCGGTGGTCGTGACGGTGGTCGCCGCGCCCCGGGCGGTGGTGGCCGCCTCGGCGGCCCGGCCTTCGGCGCCGGTGACCGTGGTGTGCGCGGCGCCGGTCGCCCCGGCCGCCGTGCGGCCCGCGCCCGCCACCGCGTGCCGTGCCTTCGTCCGTACGACGCCGTCGACGCCCTGCGTCTGGGAACGGGCCGTCGACCGCGCACCCTGGAGCTTCGTCTGGGCGGCGGCCAGCGCCTGCTCCAGCTCGGGGGCGAACACGGAGAGGGGGCCGAAGAGGTAGTCGATCCCGTCCCGGGGGACGGTGTCCGCGTCGGAGGCCGCGGTCTTGGCGGTGGTGGTCGCCTGGTGGGCGGTGGCGGTGACGACGGTCGTCGCGGTGGCGGTCGTCGCGGTGGCGGCATCGGCCTCGGCCTTGGCCGCGCGGGCGGCCTTGGCGCCCTGGATGGCCGCGGCGCCCTTCATCTTGGCCGCCTTGGGAACGGTGACCTTCGCGTCGACGTATCGGCGGGCCTGCTCGGCGGTGCCGGTCGTGCCGGCCGTGCCGGTGACCGTCTGCGGCGTCAGGTCGTCGTCGGCGGGGAGGCCGGAGACCGTGTCCCGCGCGTCGGAGACGACTCCGTCGACCGTGCCGGTGACGGTGCCGACGACCCCGGTGACGGTGCCGGTGGCAGCGCTGGTGGCGTTGGCGGTGTCCGTACCGGTCCCGGTCGTCGCGTCCGGTGCGGAGACGGGGGCCGAGGGCAGTTCGTCCGCGCTGGCGACGGTGGAGCCGAGCGCCCACGCGCCGGTGACACCGGCGGCTATCACGATGGAACGGCGGATGTTCTTGTTCATGGCGTGCGTCAGATCCTTAGATCCTCAGGAGTCCGGAGCTCCTCGGCGGGAGCGCGGGACTGGGGAAGGCTGGGACATTCCGAGGGCTTCCGTCCGGAGATCACCGGAGATCACCGGGGATCGAGAGGGATCCGGACGGGTGGGCAGACCTGTTTCCGCCCCCGCGCGGCAGGTCTGCGGCGGGGGAAGGTCTGCCCTAGGCGGGAGAAACGGGAATGTCCCGGTGCCTGTCCCGGGTGCCGTGGGCCTCGACGCCCGCGGCGGCGCCGGGCACGAGCCGCAGCGGCGCCCGGTGGTCGAACGTGACGGCGTGCGCGTCGCCGCCGTGCCGTGAGGTGCCGTTGTCCATGGCCGACTTGCCGCTCAGCGCGCCGCCCGGACTCTGGGTGGGCGCCTGGCGCACCGGGACGTACCCGGGACGGTCGGCCCGGTGCGCGGGCCTGTGCGCCGCGACCGGGGTCGTGGTGGTGCGGGCGGCGAGCCCGGGGCCGTACGCGAGGGACGTCGTCGTGGCGGAGCGCCCCTCGGGTGTCCGTCCGTTCAGTGCCGACGGCGGCGTCGGTGTCGGCGTCGATGCCGGCACCGAGTCCTGCTGCGGAGCGGCCGGGACGGGGTCCGGCGCCGGGAGCGTGTGCCCCGGAAGCGACGGCGGAGCAGGAAGACCGGGAAGCCCCGGGAGGCCTGGAACGGACGGCGCCGACGGCACCGACGGCTCGGCCGGCACCGTCGGGAATTCGGGCGGGCCCGGAATCCCGGGTGCACCCGGGACATCCGGCAGATCCGGCGGTTCCGGCAAGGAGGGGGCGCCGGGCGCCGTCCTGGGCGGCGAAGGACGTTTCGCCCCCACCTCGGCCAGTCCGGCGGAGACCGACTCCGCCCCGGCGGCCACCGAGTCCGCGAGGTCACCGACCGGACGCCCGCCGGGCTCCGGGGTGACCTGCTTCGCCGTCGTCGCCTCCGCCGGGGCGGGCACCACCTCGGCGACCGCACCCTTCGTCACCGGCCGGACGCTCCCGGAAGCCGTCACCGACGGCACCCCGTCCGCTGCGTGCGCCTGCTCCCCGCAGAGGAGCCCGAGCGCGAACAGCCCACCCGCCAGCAGCGCCACGTGCAGCGCACGCCTCCCGGCCGCCCTGCGCATCACGCGCAGAGCGGCACCGGAGAGGGCGGCGTGCAGGGTCAAGTCCGGGGAGGTCCCTCCGTGCTGCGGAACAGGGCACGACGTACGAAGCGGTACGACGTGAGACGCCTCCGCGTACGACGAGGTACGCCAAGGTGCGTCGGGGTACGACGCGATGCCGAGCGAGCGGAACACCTCGCACCGCTGACGGGCGTCGATCCTCGCACGGGACTCCAGAGGTTGCGCAAGCCCCCCGCCACCGATGGGCACTCATGTCCGTTTTGCTGATCGCCGTGCACGTCAGCGGGTCGACAAGTCGCCCCTCGCCCGGTCCCGTCACCCGGTCCCGTCACGGGTTCCGTCACGCGGTCCCGTCACGCGGTCCCGTCACGGGTTCCGTCACGCGGTCCCGTCTCCCGGTCCCGTCACGCGGTCTCCGGTATCGGCAGCGGCCGCTTCTCGATCGCCGCCGCCATCACCTCCGGGAACAGGTCGGGCGTGCAGGCGAAGGCCGGTGCGCCCAGCGCGGCGAGCGCGGCGGCGTGCTCCCGGTCGTAGGCGGGCGCCCCTTCGTCGGACAGCGCGAGCAGCGTCACGAACTGCACCCCCGAGGCCTTCATCGCCGCGACCCGCTTGAGCATCTCCTGGCGTATGCCCCCTTCGTAGAGGTCGCTGATCAGCACGACCACCGTCTCGGCGGGCCGGGTGATCTGCGACTGGCAGTAGGCGAGCGCCCGGTTGATGTCCGTACCGCCGCCGAGCTGGGTGCCGAACAGCACGTCGACCGGGTCGTCGAGCTGGTCGGTGAGGTCGACGACGGCGGTGTCGAAGACGACGAGCCGCGTGTCGATCGACCGCATCGACGCCAGCACCGCCCCGAACACGGACGCGTAGACGACGGACGCCGCCATCGACCCCGACTGGTCGATGCAGAGGATCACGTCCTTCTTCACCGACTGGGACGCGCGCCCGTACCCGATGAGCCGCTCCGGCACGATCGTCCGGTACTCCGGCACGTAGTGCTTGAGGTTGGCCGCGACGGTGCGGTTCCAGTCGATGTCGTGGTGGCGCGGCCGGTTGATCCGGGCGCTGCGGTCGAGGGCGCCGGTGAGGGTGGCCCGGGTCCGGGTGGCGAGCCGCTTCTCCAGATCCTCGACGACCTTGCGCACGACCTTGCGTGCCGTCTCCTTCGTGGTCTCCGGCATCGCCTTGTTGAGGGAGAGCAGCGTGCCGACGAGGTGCACGTCGGCCTCCACCGCCTCCAGCATCTCCGGCTCCAGCAGCAGCGCGGACAGCCCGAGCCGGTCGATGGCGTCGCGCTGCATCACCTGGACGACGGAGGACGGGAAGTACGTCCGGATGTCCCCCAGCCAGCGCGCCACGGACGGCGCCGACGCCCCGAGCCCCGCCGCGCGGTCCCGTCCCGCCTGCGGTCTGTCCGCCTTGCCGTAGAGCGCGGTGAGCGCCCCGTCCATCGCGGCGTCCTTTCCGGAGAGCGCGCAGCCGGTGCCGTCGGCCGCGTCACCGCCGAGCACGAGCCGCCAGCGCCGCAGCCGCTCCCGCCCCGGGTCCACCGGCTCGGCCGTCACCCGGGATCCGGTCACCGCGACCGGGTCCGGCTCGGCCGTGGTCGCTGGTCCGGTCGTCATCCGCGTCCCCCCGTCCCAAGCCGTTCCCAGAGCGGCATCACCGGCACGGTCGTCGTCGGGCACTGCGCCTCGTGCGCCCCGCGCCCGTCCCTGACGGTGTCCACCGCTTCGGTCCTCTCCCTCGGCTCACTCAGACAGTCGGTCGTCATCACGCCACCCCCATCAGGTCGTCGCCTGCGGTCTCTTCCGTGCCGTCCAGCCCCAGCAGCAGCCGCACGACCGGCAGCACGGCGTCCGCGCGCTCGCCGTCGAGGCCGGGCGCGAAGCCGGGTATGCCGGATCCGGTCGCCGTCGTGTTCCCCCGCCGCCCCGGCCCACGCCGGACGAGTTCGCCGAGTGTCCGGCGCACACCCGCCTCGTACGCCGAGAACGTGCGCCGCAGCAGGGGCAGCACGTCGGTGAACGCCTCGGCCGGCACGCCGGTCAGCCAGGCGTCGACCAGCCCGAGCAGCCGCTCGTCGTGCACCAGGAGCATCCCGCCGCCGGAGCCGCCGCCGACGAAGCCCTCGATCCACGCGGCCGCGTCCCCCGGCGGGGTTCCCGGCGACAGCACGAGCCCCATGAGCCGCGCCGCCTCGTCCTGCGCCAGCTCCCCGCTGTCCAGCAGCAGCCGCACCGCCCGCCCGCGGATCACCCCCGGCACGGTGTCCCGCCCGGACAGCACGCCGAGCACGGCGTGCCAGCGCCCCCTCAGGTCACCGTGGGCCGGTGCGGCGGCGTCGTGCAGCAGTCCTACCGCGCCGTGCACCGCGTCGAGATGGCCGCGCATCTCCTCGGCCGCGTCCGGGTCGAGTGCGGTGCTCGCCGGGGGCAGGCCGACGAAGATCCGTTCCGCGAGGCCCGCGGCGACCTCCGTCAGCGCCGCCGTGTCGGTGCCGCGTACGTCGCCGTAGCGCAGGGAGCGGACCAGGGCGGGCAGGGCCTGGGCGAGGTGACCGACGTCGGCGTCGAGAGCCGCCCGGTCGGCGAGGGTCCGCATCACCGTGGGGAGCGCGTCCGGCAGGCCGGCCAGCAGGCAGTGCTCCGCGAGGGCCGTGACGTCGGCGAGGCCCTGGGCGGCGACCGCGTCGGACTCCGCCCTGGCGGTCGCGGCACCGAGCACGGTCGTCCCCCACACCCCGGCCTCCGCGACCCGCACGGCCAGCTCCGGCTCCCATCGGAGCCGCCAGGTCTCCCGGAAGGTGCCCGTGCTGCCGCGCGAGGCGGCCGGCTCGCCCCACGCCACGCCGAGCAGCCGCAGCCGGTGCAGCAGCCTGCTGCGTCCGGCGTCGGTGTCCTTGCGCAGGTCGAGCTCCAGCTCGCGCTCCAGCGCCTCCGGCTTGAGCCGCAGTCCGCGCTGCGTCCGGTCGAGGTCCCGCTGCAACGGCACCGCGGGCGCGGAGGCCGGGACCTCGCCCAGCACGTCTCCCACGACCAGCCGGTCGTGCACCAGCGCCAGCGGCACGTCCGAGCCGTCGCACATCACCGCCCGCACGGCGTCGGTCGTCTCGCTCAGGCCCGGCAGCGGACGGCCGCGCATGACCGCGAGGGTCTCGGCCAGCCGCACCGCCTCGATGACGTGCGCCGAGGAGACGAGCCGGTCCTCCTGCCGCAGCAGCCCCGCCACCTTGGTCAGCCACCGCTCGACCGGGCGGTCCGGCGCGCCGAACAGGTGCCCGTACCAGCCCGGCGACTCGATGCCCGCGCCGTACCCG
Source organism: Streptomyces sp. NPDC003011 (assembly GCF_053591515.1). Lineage (NCBI taxonomy): Bacteria > Bacillati > Actinomycetota > Actinomycetes > Kitasatosporales > Streptomycetaceae > Streptomyces > Streptomyces sp. NPDC003011. The sequence goes on along the minus strand of NZ_JBSFTY010000007.1, from coordinate 16,134 downwards.
CTGCGCCGGGACAGCCTGCGGTACGTCCACGGCACCCAGGTCATGTCCGCCTTGACCTTGGGCAGTCCCTTGAGCAGGGCCCTGTCGGCGGCGACGGTGGTCCGGTGCCGCAACGCGGGCACGTGCCAGGCTCCGCACACCACGGCGACGCCGTCCCCGAACCGGCGTTGCGCGTCCCGCACCTGGAGCCGCATGAACGCCTCCCGCAGGAGGTCCCGGTGATGGCCCCCGCTCCCGTACGTCTCCCGCAGCGCCCCCATGGCCTCCTCCAGCGCGGCGAACGGGGCCAGAGCGTCCCCGTCGCCCGGCCCGCGGTGCTCGACGACGTCCTCCCACCAGCGCTCGGGATCGTCGTGACCGGCGGTCTCCGCGAGGACGGCCAGCGGATCGACCCGGACGTCGGCCCCGGCGTCCGACCCGGCCCCCTCCTCCCCGGTCTGCTCGCCCTCGGGCTCCCTCTGCCCCTCGGGATCCCTCTCCCCGTCCCTCACCCAGGCCAGCGTGTGGGTGGCCGGCAGGTCGATGAAGCGGGCCGGGACGTCGTGCTCCAGGGCCCAGCGGATCGCGACCCACTCCGGGGAGAACTCGGCCATCGGCCAGAACGCCGACCGGCCGGGCTCGTCCACCGCGTGGGCGAGCAGCGCGACCGGCGGTCGCATGTCCTCGTCGGCGGCCAGCGCGATCAGCGCGTCCGCCTCGGGCGGCCCCTCGATCAGCACCACCCGCGGCCGCGCCGCGGTCAGCGCCGCCCGCACGGCCCGCGCGGAACCCGGTCCGTGGTGCCGCACCCCGAGCAGCAGCGGTCCCTCCCCGGGCCACCCGCCCCCGGACTCCTCGGCGCCTGTCACCTCGTCCCCCTCCCGGACTTCCCGGACATCCCGGACCGCCCGGAGTCCCCGAGCCGCTCGCCGGACGCGCCGAGCGGGGCCGGATGCCCGCCCGGCGGCCCCCACCCGCCGCCGCTCACGCGCTCACCTCCCGGCAGGCCCGGTAGAAGTCCGTCCAGCCGTCGCGCTCGCGGACGACCGCCTCCAGGTACTCCTGCCACACGACCCGGTCGGACGCCGGGTCGCGGACGACGGCGCCGAGGATGCCCGCGGCGACGTCGCCGGCCCGCAGCACGCCGTCGCCGAAGTGCGCGGCCAGCGCGAGACCGCCGGTGACGACGGAGATCGCCTCCGCCGTCGACAGGGTGCCGCTGGGCGACTTCAGCTTGGTGCGGCCGTCGGACGTGACGCCGTCGCGCAGCTCGCGGAAGACGGTCACCACGCGGCGGATCTCGTCGATGCCGTCGGGCGCGGACGGCAGGTCGAGGGAGCGGCCGAGCTGGTCGACGCGCCGGGAGACGATGTCGACCTCGGCCTGGACACTCTCCGGCAGCGGCAGCACCACCGTGTTGAAGCGGCGGCGCAGGGCGCTGGAGAGGTCGTTGACCCCGCGGTCGCGGTCGTTGGCCGTCGCGATCAGGTTGAACCCGCGGACCGCCTGCACCTCCTGGCCCAGCTCCGGTATCGGCAGCGTCTTCTCCGACAGGATCGTGATGAGCGTGTCCTGGACGTCGGCCGGGATACGGGTCAGTTCCTCGACGCGGGCCGTCATGCCCTCGGCCATCGCCCGCATGACGGGGCTGGGGACCAGGGCGTCCCGGCTGGGGCCGTGGGCGAGCAGCTGCGCGTAGTTCCAGCCGTACCGGATGGCCTCCTCCGGGGTGCCGGCGGTGCCCTGCACGAGCAGGGTGGAGTCGCCGCTGACCGCGGCGGCCAGGTGCTCGGAGACCCAGGTCTTCGCGGTGCCGGGCACGCCGAGCAGGAGCAGGGCGCGGTCGGTGGCGAGGGTGGTGACGGCGACCTCGACGATGCGGCGCGGGCCGACGTACTTCGGCGTGATCACCGTGCCGTCGGGCAGGGTGCCGCCGAGGAGGTAGGTGGCGACGGCCCACGGCGACAGCTTCCAGCGGGCCGGGCGCGGGCGGTCGTCCTGCGCGGCGAGCGCGGTGAGTTCCTCGGCGAAGGCGTCCTCGGCGTGCGGCCGCAACGCCTCGGTCGGGTCCTGCTCGCGCAGGTGCGCGGACGTAGGTTCTGCAGACACAGCCATGGCTGAGTCCCCCTCCAGCTCGGCCGGTTCGGATCTGGTGTCCACCGTGCACCACGCCACTGACAATGCGATCCGACCTGCGCGAACGCGCTCGCGGAGCCGATTGTCAGTGGCGGGATCTACCTTCGATGACATGACTGAGCAGGGGGTGCGCTGGAGCGCGGACCAGGTGCTGTCACTGGCTCCTGACGCCGCGTCGCGCAAAGCGGGCAGCAGACTCGGGGCGGCCGGGCCGTGGTCCGAGGCGGGCAGTTGCGGCGAGGGGACGGTGTGGGGGCTGTGCAAGGGCAGTGGCGGCAAGCCGTATCAGACGGTCGTGGACATCGCGGACGCGTCCGGCCCGGCGTACAGGTGCAGTTGTCCGAGCCGGAAGTTCCCGTGCAAGCACGCGCTCGGGCTGCTGCTGCTCTGGGCGGGCGGGGACGGCGCGGTGCCGCCCGGACAGCCGCCGGAGTGGGCCGGGGAGTGGATAGAGGGGAGAAGGAAGCGCGCGGCGGAGAAACGGACGGCGGGCGCGGCCGGTTCCCCGTCCGGTTCCGGTGATCCGGAGGCGGCGCGGCGCAGGGCGGAGCGCCGGGCCGAGCGGATCACCGCGGGGGTGACGGAGCTGGAGCAGCGGCTGGCGGATCTGCTGCGCGGCGGCCTGGCGGGCGCGGAGCAGGCGGGGTACGGGCTGTGGGAGGAGACGGCGGCCCGCATGGTCGACGCCCAGGCCTCCGGACTGGCGGCGCGGGTGCGGGAACTGGGGGCGATCCCGTCGTCCGGGCCGGGCTGGCCGGTGCGTCTGCTGGAGGAGTGCGCTCTCCTGCATCTCCTCGACCAGGGCTGGCTGCGCCGGGAGCGGCTGCCCGACGGCCTGGCGGCGACGGTCCGTTCCCGGGTCGGCCTGCCCGCCTCGGCGGACGGCCCGCCGCTGCGGGACCGCTGGCTGGTCCTCGCCCAGTACGACACGGCGGACGCCCGGCTGACCACCCGCCGGACATGGCTGTACGGCGCCGAGTCGGGCCGTACGGCCCTGCTGCTCTCCTATGGCGCCGCCGGCCGCGCGCCGGAGCTCGCGCTGCCGGTGGGGCTGGTCCTGGACGCGGAGGTGTCGGCGTATCCGGGTGCCGGGCAGCCGCGTGCGGCCCTGGGCGAGCAGTTCGCCCCGCCCGCTCCCGCGGCGATACGCCCGCCGGGGGTGACCCCGGCCGAGGCCGCCGCCCGTTACGGCGAGGCCCTGCGGGACGACCCGTGGCTGGACGCCGTCCCGGTGACGCTGGACGGGGTCGTCCCGGCCCCGGACGGCGACTCCTGGCAGCTGGCGGACGCCGGCGGGGACACGGCGCTGCCGCTGACGTCCGCCGCGCGGTCCCGCCCGGGTCTGTGGCGGCTGGTCTCCCTGTCGGGCGGCGCTCCGGTCACGGTCTTCGGCGAGTGCGGCCACCGCGGCTTCACCCCGCTGACGGCCTGGCCGCAGGGACCAGGCGAGGCGGTCCCCCTGTGCTGACCCGACCTGCGCATTCGTCCGACAATCCACCTTCTCTCCCTCATTTCACGCATGTGTCCCGTTTCACTGGACACCCGGACCACGTGACCCTTCAGCCACTCCCGGGCACCACCCGAAGAGGCACGGAAAGGAACGCATGACCAGGACCACGGCTCATGTGGAGGCGCCCGCCCCGGGTGCCTGGGAGGAACTTGTCACGGCCGCCCTCCTCGGGACGGAGCGGCGCACCCCGCCGGGCTGCCCGCCCGGCCGGCAGGCCCCGCTCGCCCTGCTGGACGCGGCGGCGGTGGAGACCGTACGACGACGGGCCGGCCTGCGCCCCGGGCGGGCTGCCCGGCTGCCGGAACCGGCCGCCGAGGACACCCGCCCCCGGCTGCCCGCCGCGGCGGCCCGCAGACTGGCGATGCTGCTGGCCGACCGCCCTGGCGCGGGCGGCGGTGGCCGCCGGGGTACGGCACCGGACCTCATGGAGCTGTTGCCGCAGTGGCTGACGACGGCCAACGCCCGCGGTTTCGCCGCTCCCCCCGAGCTGCTGCCGGCGCTGCTGGACGCGGCCCGCGGGCGGACGGATCTGCGGCCGGCGGCGCTGGCCTTCGCGGGGCCGCGCGCGGTGTGGCTCGCCCGGCTGAACCCCGACTGGCGGTTCGCGCTGCGCGCGACACCGGGCGGGGGCGCGACGCTGCCGCACCCCGAGGACACCGAGAAGATCCGACGGCTGTGGCAGGAGGGGCTGTTCGCCGAGCGGGTGGCCCTGCTCTCGGCGATCCGTGCCCGGGAGCCGGGGGCCGCGCGCGAACTGCTCGCGACGACCTGGGCGACGGAACGGGCCGAGGACCGGCTGATGTTCCTCGACTCCCTGAGGTCGGGCCTGGCGGCGGACGACGAGCCGTTTTTGGAGCAGGCGCTGACCGACCGCAGCCGCAACGTACGGGCGACGGCGGCGGAGCTGCTGTCGGCGCTGCCCGGCTCGGCGCTGGCCGCGCGGATGGCGGTGCGGGCCGGGGCCTGTGTGGCCGTCGACCACACCGGGGACACCCCGACCCTTCTCGTCGAGGCGCCGCACGAGTGCGACCCGGGCATGGAGGCCGACGGGGTGGTGCCCAAGGCGCCCGCGGGGCGGGGTGAACGGTCGTGGTGGTTCGGCCAGTTGGTGGAGTCCGCCCCGCTCGGCACCTGGCCGGGGCGGCTCGGCGGCCGTACTCCGCGGGAGATCGTGGCGCTGCCCGTGGCCGACGACTGGCAGGGCGAACTGCACGCGGCCTGGTGCCGGGCGGCGGTGCGGCAGCGGGACGCGCAGTGGGCGCGAGCCCTGCTCGGGGCGCCCGCGGCACCCGAGGCCGGTGGCCCCGGGGCGGTGTCCCTGGCCGAGCGGGCCAAGCTGCTGGGCACGCTCGACGCCGCCGAACGGGCCGGCTGGGTGGCCGGGTTCATCGCGGCCCACGGTCTGTCCGAGGCGTTCCAGCTGCTCGGAGTGTGCGCGGTGCCGTGGGCCGCGCCGCTCGGACGGGCGGTGGTCGACGCCCTCAACATCGCACGCGACGCGGGGAGTTACCCATGGAGTTTCAGCGGAGTGATGGGCCTGGCGGAACGCTGCCTCGACCCCTCGGAGGCGAGCCGCCTCGACGGACTGCTGGCGGTCCCGGACGAACCGGAGGACGCGAGTCCCGGAGCCGGGGGCTATTGGGCGGAGGCGTTCCAGCGCCTGATGACGACCTTGCGGCTGCGGGCGGCGATGCAGGAGGAACTGGGGGCGGCGGGGCCGCACAGCCCGCCGGGCGCTTGAGCACGAGGCGAGCACCAGGCCCGTTCAGGCCGACCGGCGGCCGTGACGGCGGACCGGCGCCGGCGCCCCTGGGCGAGGGTCCCGCAGACCGGCAGGCACCACACGGGGGCCGGTCCGCACCGCACGACGCCCCGTCCACATCGCACGACGCCCGACCCGCACCACACGACGGCCGACCGACCCGACCGACCCCGCACGACGGCCGACCGTCACACCGCGACGGCCTACGCCCCGGCGGGCTCCTGCACATGGGCCCGTACCCAGTCCACGATCGACGCCGTCGTCGCCCCCGGCGTGAAGATCTCCGCGACGCCCTTCTCCTTCAGCGGGGCGATGTCCGCCTCGGGGATGATCCCGCCGCCGAAGACCAGGATGTCCTCCGCCTCCCGCTCCCTGAGCAGGTCGATGACGGCCGCGAAGAGCGTGTTGTGCGCCCCGGACAGGATGGACAGCCCGATCGCGTCGGCGTCCTCCTGGATCGCGGTGTCGACGATCTGCTCGGGCGTCTGGTGGAGCCCGGTGTAGATGACCTCCATACCGGCGTCGCGCAACGCCCGCGCGATCACCTTGGCCCCGCGATCGTGGCCGTCGAGCCCCGGCTTGGCCACCACCACGCGGATCGGACCGGCTGCCACACCCATCACTGCCTCCATGAAGCGACTGCATCCATCCGTACCGACAAGTACCGCACCGGCCGGGAAAGTGAACGAACGTTATCGCCAGCATCCCGCACCCCGCAGTTTCGCGGTGGATACCGAGGGGGAAATCACACGGTGGGACACGTTCGGGAGCCGCAACGAGGTCGTCCCACCGCCGCGCCGCAGGCCGCGCGCCGCGGCGGTGGGACGGATCGACGGGGGCACGCAGGGCACGCAGGGCAGGTAAGGCACGACAGCGGGGAGCCCCGTCGCCACGCCGGCAGGGGATCTCACCACGTCATCGGCGCACCACGGGCGACACCGGCAACGCAGGCAGCCCCCGTCACGCACGCCGCAGGCCGCACTCACCCCACGTACCCCGCTCACGCCCCGTCGAGGATCTCCGCCACGCCTCCCCATGAGGGCACACGGGGGACAGAGCCGTCCCTCCGCGCGCCGACAGGAGGTCGGCCATGAAGGTCACCAGGGCAGCACTGCCCTTTCTTCCGCTCTGCCAGCGCCTGCTCCCGGGCAGACTGGCGGATCTCTCCCTGACGCTCCTGAAGGCGACCGCCCTGGAGTTCGCGATCCTCGCCGGCCATCTCCTCCTCTACCCCTCCGGCATCACGCAGGAGCGCCGCGCCCCCCTGCCCGCGATCCCCGCACCGGAGGACAGGGCGGCCCAGCTGCCCCGGGAGGCCAAGCCCCCGGTCGTCCTGCTGCACGGGTTCATCGACAACCGCTCGGTCTTCGTCCTGCTGCGCCGCAGCCTCGTCCAGCACGGCAGGCAGCAGATCGAGTCGCTCAACTACTCGCCGCTGACCTGTGACATCCGCACCGCGGCGGCGCTGCTCGGCCGGCACATAGAGGAGATCTGCGAGCGCACGGGCAGCCGGCAGGTCGACGTCGTCGGGCACAGCCTCGGCGGGCTGATCGCGCGGTACTACGTACAGCGCCTCGGCGGTGACACCCGCGTCCGGACGCTCGTGACGCTCGGCACCCCGCACTCCGGCACCCGGGTGGCGCCGCTGGCCAACGCGCATCCGATCGTGCGCCAGATGCGCCCCGGCTCGGAGCTGATCGAGGAGCTGACCCGGCCCGCACCCGGCTGCCGGACGCACTTCGTCAGCTTCTGGAGCGACCTGGATCACCTGATGGACCCGCTGGAGGCCGCCTGCGTCGACCACCCCGACCTGGCGGCGGAGAACATCCAGGTGAGCGGGATCGGGCATCTCGCCCTGCCGCTGCACCCCGCGGTCGCGGCCGGGATACGGCGCGTCCTCGACACGGCACGCCCGGGCGAGGAGACCGCCGCGCGCACCGGCGGACTGACGGTGGCGTAGACCGGCGCACGACACACACCGCTCATCGCGGCGTAACGGCCCGCATGACGGGTACCCGGGACAACCAGCACATCCTGTGCCGTACCACCCGTGACGACCGCCCCGCAGAGCGGGGAAACAGCCGCCCGACAGCACACCGACATCGAACGCTCTTCGAACACAGGGCCAAACTCTCGCCCGCGGTCCCCCGAAACACGGCCGAATGCCCGTTTCCTGCGCGCGCGAAACCCAGAGGAAGATTGTCGCGCCCGCGTACCGCCGGGTACAGTCGCCGCACTGCTCTGGCAGCCCCTGTTGTCGAGGCGAAAGAGAAGTTGGTGAACGACCGTCACCCGTCGGGGACCATGACCACCCCGGCTCCGGCTTCCGACGCCGCCTCGGCGCACTGCACGCCGTACGGCACCCAGGAAGCCCCGTACGACGACTTCACCACGTACGCCGGCTACGACGCCACCGGTTTTGTCCCGGCTCCGGGCACCGGATTCGACACCGGCGCGCAGGCCACGACCTTCGAGTCCGACCCCCTGTTCGGCTGCCTGCCCGACGGCACGGGCTCGTACGACACGTCGGTCTGGTCCACGGGCGGCCACCAGACCGTGCACCACGACCCGTACGCGGCCCAGCACCACACCGCCTACGACAGCGGCGCGTACGACTCCACCGCCTGGACCGCCGAGCACCAGCACCTCTCCGCGATCCCGCCGCAGGCGACGAGCCCCGACACCAGCGGCCAGTGGGACGCGAACACCTGGCTCCAGCCCGACCAGTGCGGCACCCCGGCCGACCCCACGCAGCAGTGGGAATGGGGCACCCAGGCCTTCGACACCGGGGCGTACGACGCCACGCAGTGGAACTCCGACGGCCACGCCGCGACGGGCGCCGAGGAGTACGGGCAGCGGGGCGAGCACGCCGACCAGCAGGCGACGGCGGCTTTCGAGCAGATCGGTTACGACGACCACGCCCCGGGCGACGACGAGTCTGCCGCCACCGGTGAGCTGCCGGCCGTGCCGGACGGATCCACCGCCTCCGGGTCGCCTCTCCTCGACGACCAGGAAGAGGTCGTCCCGGCTCCGGTCCCGTCGTCCCGCGCCGCCGCTCGCGGCGCGTCCCGCTCGCGGCGCCGGCTGCCCGCCAAGCGGTCCGCGCTGCTGACGGTGGCCGTGCCCTCGGCCTGCGTGATGGGCGTCGCGGGGATCGCCGCCGCCTCCGTCACCACCCTGACCAGCGAGGACAAGGACGTCTCGACGACCGCGGCGGACGCGGCCCCCGTCCAGCCGGCCGCCGCGAACAACAAGCTCGACACCCAGTTGCAGAGCCTGTCCGCCGAGGCGGACGACTTCAGCGACCGGGTCAGCCGGACGCAGGAACGTATCGACCTCAAGGCGCAGCAGGAGGCCGAGAAGAAGAAGGCCGCCGCGGAGGCCGCCCGCAAGGAGCGGCTGCGCCCCAAGTACGCGCTGCCGGTGGCCCAGCACGGGCTCAGCGCCTACTACGGCCAGTCCGGCATCAACTGGATGTCCATCCACACCGGCATCGACTTCCCGGTGTCCTACGGCACGACCGTGATGGCCGCGACCGACGGCACCGTGCGGACGCAGTGGAACAGCGCGTACGGCAACATGATGATCGTGACCGACAAGGACGGCACGGAGACGTGGTACTGCCACCTCTCCAGCTACCGGGTCGCCTCCGGTACGACCGTGAAGGCCGGCGACCCGATCGCGTACTCCGGAAACTCGGGCAACTCGACCGGCCCGCACCTGCACTTCGAGGTACGGCCGGCCGGTGGCTCGGCGATCGACCCGCTGTCGTGGCTGCGCAGCCACGCGGTCGACCCGACGTAAGCGACCGCCTGCGCACAGGAGCCCTGGTGAGCCCCGGCCGTTCGGCCGGGGCTCACCGCGCGCGGGCTACAGCTTCTCCACCGGCGCGTACCGCAGCAGCAGGCGCTTCGGCTTCTCGTCCCCGAAGTCGATCGTCGCCTCGGCGTTGGCGCCCGTGCCCTTCACGGCGACGACCGTGCCGAGCCCGAACTGGTCGTGCGTGACCCGGTCCCCCACCGCCAGCGACACCGTCGGCTTCTCCGCGGTCCGACGGGTGGCGAAACCGGACGCGCCCGACGCCGACGAGCGGGAGCGGGACGACGACAGCGAGGCCGCCACCCCGGACACCGGGCCGGAGGACACCGGCGCCATGGCACCCGTCCGCTTCCAGTCCACGTGCTGCGCCGGGATCTCCTCCAGGAAGCGGGACGGCGGGTTGTACGACGGCTGCCCCCACGCGCTGCGCATGGACGACCGCGTCAGGTACAGCCGCTCCCGCGCGCGCGTGATGCCGACGTACGCCAGCCGCCGCTCCTCCTCCAGTTCCTTGGACTGGCCGAGGGCGCGCATGTGCGGGAAGACGCCGTCCTCCATTCCGGTCAGGAAGACGACCGGGAACTCCAGGCCCTTGGCGGTGTGCAGGGTCATCAGGGTGATGACACCGGAGCCGTCCTCGTCCTCGTCGGGGATCTGGTCGGAGTCGGCGACCAGCGCGACCCGTTCCAGGAAGGCGGAGAGCGAGCCGGATTCCTCGCCCTCCCCCGACTCCTGCTCGAACTCCAGCGCCACGGCGGCGAGTTCCTGGAGGTTCTCGATCCGCGTCTCGTCCTGCGGGTCGGTGGAGGCCTGCAACTCCGCGAGGTAGCCGGTGCGTTCGAGGACCGCCTCCAGGACCGTCGCCGGGCCCGCGCCGGACTCGACGATCGTACGGAGGTCCTCCATCAGCGTGTTGAACCGCTTGACGGCGTTGGTGGAACGCGCGGCCATGCCGTACGCCTCGTCGACCCGCTTCAGCGCCTGCGGAAAGCTGATCTTCTCCCGCTGGGACAGGGCGTCGATCATCGCCTCGGCGCGGTCGCCGATGCCCCGCTTGGGGACGTTGAGGATCCGGCGCAGCGGCACCGAGTCCTCCGGGTTGGCCAGCACCCGCAGGTAGGCCAGGACGTCCCGGACCTCCTTGCGCTCGTAGAAGCGGACACCGCCGACGACCTTGTAGGGCAGGCCGACCCGGATGAAGATCTCTTCGAAGACCCGGGACTGGGCGTTCGTCCGGTAGAAGACGGCGACGTCGCCGGCCTTCGCGTCGCCCGCGTCCGTGAGGCGGTCTATCTCCTCGGCGACGAACTGCGCCTCGTCGTGCTCGGTGTCGGCGACATAGCCGGTGATCCGCGCGCCCGCGCCCGCGTTGGTCCATAGGTTCTTGGGGCGGCGCGACTCGTTGCGCTCGATGACCGCGTTGGCGGCGGTGAGGATCGTCTGCGTGGAGCGGTAGTTCTGCTCCAGCAGGATCGTCGTCGCGTCCGGGTAGTCCTCCTCGAACTGGAGGATGTTGCGGATGGTCGCGCCGCGGAAGGCGTAGATCGACTGGTCGGCGTCGCCCACGACGCACAGTTCGGCGGGCGGCACGTCGTAGTCGTTCGGCGGCACGTCGACCGGGTGCTCGCAGGTGCCGACCAGCTCCCGGACCAGGGAGTACTGGGCGTGGTTGGTGTCCTGGTACTCGTCCACGAGGACGTGCCGGAAGCGGCGGCGGTAGTGCTCGGCCACGTCCGGGAAGGCGCGGAGCAGGTTGACCGTCGTCATGATCAGGTCGTCGAAGTCGAGGGCGTTCGCCTCGCGCAGCCGCGACTGGTACATCGCGTAGGCCTGGGCGAGGGTCTTCTCGAAGCCGTCGGCGGCCTGGGCGGCGAAGTCCTCCTCGTCGATCAGCTCGTTCTTGAGGTTCGAGACCTTGGCGCTGAAGGCCTTCGGCGGGAAGTGCTTGGGGTCGAGCTCCAGGTCGCGGCAGACCAGGGCCATCAGTCGCTTGGAGTCGGCGGCGTCGTAGATCGAGAAGGAGGAGGTGAAGCCGAGCTTCTTGCTCTCCCGGCGCAGGATGCGCACGCACGCGCTGTGGAACGTTATCACCCACATCGCGTTCGCGCGCGGGCCGACGAGCTGCTCGACGCGCTCCTTCATCTCGCCCGCGGCCTTGTTGGTGAAGGTGATCGCGAGGATCTGGCCCGGATGCACGTTCCGCTCGCCGAGCAGGTACGCGATGCGGTGGGTGAGCACCCGGGTCTTGCCGGAGCCGGCGCCGGCCACGATGAGCAGCGGGGTGCCGTGGTGCACGACGGCGGCCCGCTGGTTCTCGTTCAGCCCCTCCAGGAGCGCGGCCGGGTCCACCACCGGGCGCGGGGCGCCGTCGCGGTAGTGGGTGTCCCGGTCCGGCGGCACGTCGAACCTCCCGCCGAACAGATCGTCCGGAACGGGCTCCGGCACGTGCTCGTCCTCGGGCGGCGGCGGGGGTTCCTCCTCGTGGCCCCGCGGGGCCTGGAGGTTCGCCAGGAAGCTGTCATCAAAGAGGCTGCTCATCGCTCTCCGAGTCTAGAGCTCCCCACTGACACCCCGGCGCCGCCTTGAGAACTCCGGCGAAGCATTCACGATCCACCACGGCACGCGACGGCGGGTCGACGGTCACGTCCACAGCACCGCGATGAAGATGTTCGCCGTGGTCAGCAGGCCCACCAGGCCGAACAGGCCCTTGTCCGCCTTCTCGTCGTCCCGCTTCACGTAGACGAGCCCCAGGATCACGATCAGCAGGGCCAGCTTCACGCCGATCTTGATGTTGTCGACGTGCTGGTCGTCGGCCTGGTTGAGGCCGACCAGGACCGCGCCGGTGACCAGCATCGTCAGGGCGCCGTGCAGCATCGCCGGCACGAAGCGGGCGGTGCCCCGGCCCATCGCCTTCAGCTGCGTCAGGAAGCCGCCGAGCAGCGCGGCGATGCCGATGATGTGCAGGGCGACGAAGAGATGGATGAGTACGTCCATGAGGCCGGAGCCTAATCAGGGGCGTCCGCGCCGGTGGACACCGGCCCGTCCCGCTCAGCCGGATCTCGCATGAATGCGGCCCATAGCACTCCGCCACCCACCCGGGCCGCTGATTCCTCCGCATCGGTCATCGCTCTGCGTGAAACAGTCGCCACCTCTCCCGGATCCCGGTCCCTTACGGTCACCCGGCGGTCCGCTCGCGGCACTTCCGTACAACCCGTTACCCAGCCGTCACGGTCGGGTTTAGCGTCCTCCACCAGGTGACCGGCTCCCCACCGCCGCCCGGGCCAGGGGCGGCAGCCGGCCACCACCGCCGAGAAGGTCCGGCGGCGGTCCGCTCCCCCTGTGCGGGCCGTCGCCGGACGCGTCATCCGCCTCGGGCGGACCGTACGTCCGCTCCGCTTGGCGTTCGTACGGACAGGGCGGCCGTACGAAAGGACGTGCACTCCAGTTGGCAGCGCACCGCAAGCCCCGGCACCGTTCGGTCAGCGGCACCACGGCCCGTACGGCGGCGACGATCGCCCTGGCGGGCGCGGCGACGGCGACGGGTCTGGACGGGACCGGACACGCCGAACCCCGGCCCACGCCGGCGCAGGTCAAGGCGAAGGTGGACAAGCTGTACCAGGAGGCGGAGGCCGCCACCGAGAAGTACAACGGCGCCCAGGAGAAGGCGGACGCCGCCGAGCAGCGGCTGTCGGCCCTGCGGGACGAGGCGGCGCGCCGGACGGAGCAGCTCAACTCGGCGCGGGACGCGCTGGGTTCGACGGCCGCCGCGCAGTACCGCGACGGCGGCCTGGATCCCGCGCTGCACCTGGCACTGTCCTCCGACCCCGACCGGTATCTGGAGGGGGCCGAGTTCGTCGAGCGCGCGGGCAGCCGGCAGGCCTCCTCCGTCGCCCGGGTCCGTCGGCAACTGCGCGAGATCGAGCGGCTGCGGGGGGCCGCGCACGTCGAGCTGACCTCGCTGACGTCCCGCCGGTCGGAGCTGAGACGGCACCGGACGACGATCAACGACACACTGGACACGGCCCGGCAGCTGCTGTCCCGGCTCTCCGCCCAGGAGCGTGCCCGGTTCGGGGGAGGCGGCGGCGACCCGGTCCGCGCCTCCCGCTCCGCCGCCGGCGCGCGGGAGGGCATGACGGCTCCCGGGCCGGCCACCGCGCAGGCGCCCCATCCCCGGGCGGCGGCGGCCGTCTCGTACGCCTACGCCAAGCTCGGCAGCCCCTACGTGTGGGGCGCGACCGGTCCGGACGCCTTCGACTGCTCAGGTCTGATGCAGGCCGCGTACCGCTCCGCGGGCATCTCCCTGCCCCGCACGACGTACGCCCAGATCGGCGCCGGCCGGCGCGTGGCCCGCTCCGAACTGCTCCCGGGCGACCTGGTCTTCTTCTACTCCGGCGTCAGTCACGTCGGCCTCTACGTCGGCGACGGACAGATGGTCCACGCCCCGAACCCCTCGGCGCCGGTCCGCGTGGCCCCGATCAGCGAGATGCCGTTCGCGGGGGCGACGCGGGTGGCGTGACGGCCGCGGGCCCCCGGGACCTCGGCCTCTCGGGACCTCGGTCCCGCGGGACCCCTAGACCAGCCGCCGCGCCGTCGCCCACCGGGTCAGCTCGTGCCGGTTGGAGAGCTGGAGCTTCCTGAGGACCGCCGAGACATGGGACTCCACGGTCTTCACCGAGATGAAGAGCTGTTTGGCGATCTCCTTGTAGGCGTAGCCGCGGGCGATCAGGCGCAGGACCTCGCGTTCGCGCTGGGTGAGGCGGTCGAGGTCCTCGTCGACGGGAGGCGCGTCCGTGGACGCGAAGGCGTCCAGCACGAAACCGGCGAGCCTCGGGGAGAAGACGGCGTCGCCCTCCTGCACGCGGAAAATGGAGCGGACCAGGTCGGTGCCGGTGATCGTCTTGGTGACGTAGCCCCGCGCACCGCCCCGGATCACCCCGATCACGTCCTCCGCCGCGTCCGAGACGGACAGCGCGAGGAAGCGGACGGGCCGCTCAGCGTCGGCCATCAACGGGGCGCAGCGGCGCAGCACTTCGACGCCGCCGCCGCCCGGGAGGTGGACGTCGAGAAGGACCACCTCGGGCCGGGTCGCGGTGATGACGGTGACCGCCTGGTCCACGTCCGCGGCCTCGCCCACCACCTCGACGCCGGTCTGCTCGGTCTGGCCGATCTCGGCCTGGACACCCGTACGGAACATGCGGTGGTCGTCGACGAGGACCACGCGCGCGTGCCGCCCCTCCACGCCGCCGCCGGAACTCTTCGCGGACTCGGCCGCCTCCGCCGCTCCCGCCGTGCTGTTTCCCTCGGTCGGGTCGCTCATGACGTCTTCTCCGCCCTCTCCATCTCCAGCTCGACCTCCGTGCCGCCGTCCGGCACCGAGCGCAGTCGCGCCGTGCCGCCGTTGCGTTCCATACGGCCGATGATCGATTCTCTGACGCCCATGCGGTCGGCGGGTATCGAGTCGAGGTCGAAGCCGGGGCCGCGGTCCCGGACGGACACGAAGACCGTCTTTCCCTCGACTTCGGCGAAGACCTGGACGGCGCCGCCCTCGCCACCGTACTTGGCGGCGTTCACCATCGCCTCGCGCGCGGCCTGCATCTGTGCGCTGACTCTCTCGTCGAGGGGGCAGTCGCCGACCACGACGACCTCGATGGGGACACCGTGCTTGTCCTCGACCTCCGCCGCGTTGCGCCGGACCGCGTCGGCGAGGGTGGTGGGCTCGTCGGCCTCGTCCTTGCCGGTGCCCTCGGGCTTGTACAGCCAGGTGCGCAGGTCGCGCTCCTGGGCGCGGGCGAGGCGGCGCACCTCCGCCGGGCTCTCCGCGTTGCGCTGGATCAGGGTCAGGGTGTGCAGCACCGAGTCGTGGACGTGGGCGGCGACCTCGGCGCGCTCCTGGGCGCGGATGCGCATCAGCCGCTCCTCGGAGAGGTCCTGCGTCATGCGCACCAGGTAGGGGCCGGCGAGGAGCGTGATGCCGACGAGGACCGCGAGGGCCGCCTGGAGGACCGAGCCGAGGTGGGCGGCGGAGCCCTGCAGGACGAAGGTGCCGGAGACGCCCGCGGTGACGAGCAGGACACCGGCGCCCGCGCGCAGCAGGCTGAGCGTGCGCCGGCGCCGTCCGGCCTCGACCCAGCGGGCCCGGCGGGCGTTGTCCGCCTGGCGCCAGACCAGGGCGACGCCCGCACCGACCAGGACGATCGGCCAGAGGTAGGCCTTCGCGCCGTTGCCGAGGTTCACATTGCCCACGAAGACCATGGCCACGACGACCATCAGGAGCAGGGCCACGATCTGGCCCTTGTCCGGTCTGCGGGTGACGAGCCTGCGGCGGCCGTCCGGCGAGGTCTCCGTGGTGACGAGGGACGGCGGCTTCTGGCCGCCGACACCGCCGACGCCGAGGGGGACGAAGAACCAGAACGCGGCGTACAGCAGGGCGCCGAGGCCGTCCGCCATGAACAGGCCGACGAAGACCAGCCGCACCCAGATCACCGGCAGCCCGAGATGCCCGGCGAGCCCCCGCGCCACGCCCCCCAGCCAGCGTCCGTCACTGCTGCGGTAGAGCTTGCGCGGCGGCCGCGGGTCGACGAGTGGAGCTGCTGCGGCTTCCGGCATGCCAATGATGGTCACACGGCGTGGGGTCGGGGGCATCAGGGTTGTCCCCCGAGACGCCCCTGATCTTCGCCTGACCCGGTCGTCGAACGCTTCCCCGGCGCCGGCTCAGGGGCGATATCAGGGTTCGGCCAGGGTCGTACCGACTGCCACCACGGCCGTTCGCCCGTCACCATGGACCCATGACAGAGCACCAGCACGCCGCGGACTCCGTGCCCGACGAGGGCACCTCGTCCGACGCGCGCGCCGCGGCCGCCGCGGAAGCGGAACCGCGCGCGCACGAGCGGGCGGTCCTGACGTGCTCGGGCAGCGCGCTGAAGCGGAG